>NZ_CP122407.1:6600000-6763819 GCF_029834475.1 Rugamonas sp. DEMB1
ACGATCTGCGCCATGGCCGCGCCGGCGGCGTCGACCAGGGCGCTGCCGGCGTCGACCTTGCCGACCGAGTCGCCGATCAACTCCTTGATCTCCTTGGCCGCGCCGGCCGAGCGCTGCGCCAGGTTGCGCACCTCGGAGGCGACCACCGCGAAGCCACGGCCCTGTTCGCCGGCGCGGGCCGCCTCGACGGCCGCGTTGAGCGCCAGAATATTCGTCTGGAAGGCGATGCCGTCGATGACGCCGATGATGTCGACGATCTTGCGCGAGCTGTCCTTGATCGAGCCCATGGTGGCGACCACCTGGCCGACCACCTGGCCGCCCTGGTCGGCGTGCTCGGCGGCCGAGACCACCAGCTGGTTGGCCTGGCGCGCGTTGTCGGCGTTCTGCTTGACGGTCGAGGTCAACTGCTCCATCGACGAGGCGGTCTCCTCCAGACTGGCGGCCTGCTGCTCGGTGCGCTGCGACAGGTCGAGGTTGCCGGCGGCGATCTGCGCCGAGGCGGTGGCGATGGTGTCGGTGCTGCCGCGCACCGCGCCGACGGTGCCGGTCAGGCTGCCGACCATGTCCTTGAGCGCGTGCAGCAGGCGGCCGGCCTCGTCGGTGCGGTCGACCTCGATGCGCGCCGTCAGGTCGCCCTTGGCGACGGTCTCGGCCAGCAGCACCGCCTGCTTGATCGGCCCGGTGACCGAGCGGGTGATGATGAAGCCGGCGCCGGCCGACAGCACGGTGGCCAGCACCAGCAGGCCGAGCAGCAGGGCGGTGGCGGCACGGGCGGCGCTGGCGGCGGCGGCGCCGTTGTCGGCCATCTGTCCGGCCAGGTGTTTGAGCATGGCGTCGAGGCGCACGAAATAGGCGGTCTGCAGCGGGATCACCTGCTTGAAGAGGAACTGGACGGCCTTGTCGCGCTCGCCCGCATCGAGCAGCTTGAGGGCGGCGCCGCGCTGCTCGGCGTACTGGACGTAGGCCTCGCCCTGGGCGCGGAACAGCGCCCGGCCCTCGGCCGAGGCGAGCAATTTCTCCATCTTGGCGGCCGCCTCGTTGCCGATCCGGTCGGACTCGGCCAGCGCGGCGGCGAAGGCCCTGGCCTGCTCCGGCTCGGCCGCCAGCATGGCGTTGCGCACGCTTTGCGCGCCGCGGTTGGCGTAGCTGCGCATCTCGTTGACCAGCTGCACCTTGACGTAGCGGTCGTCGACGATCTGCGCCGTCATGGCGCTGGCGCGGTTGACCCGGTCGATGCCGACCAGCGACATCAACAGCATGACGGCGATGGCCAGGCCGAAGCCGATGGCCAGGCGGACGCCGATGTTCAGATTGGACAATTGCATGGTGGTCCTTGGGACGGGGGTGGGGGGAGGGATACTTGCTCTACAGATACTACCGCTGTCGCGGGCGGCGGCGGCGGGCGATCGTCGCGGCGCCGCCCCGGCGCGGCGATAGTGTTGCGTATGCGCCATACCGGGCCGGCCGCGCCGGACTTGCATACCCGGCAATTTGCGGCGATACTGTATGTATTCACAGTATCCTTCCCGACCGGAACGGGCCGCCCATGACCAGCCAGTTTGCGCCAGCACGCCGCATCGCCCACCTCGACATGGACGCCTTCTACGCCTCCGTCGAGCTGCTGCACTACCCCGAGCTGCGCGGCCAGGCGGTGGTGATCGGCGGCGGCCGCGAGCACCAGCCGCAGGTGCAGGCCGACGGCACGCGCCGCTTCGCCCGCCTGCGCGACTACGTCGGCCGCGGCGTCATCACCACCGCCACCTACGAGGCGCGCGCGCTGGGCGTCGGCTCGGCGATGGGGATGATGAAGGCGGCCAAGCTGGCGCCGGACGCGGTGCTGCTGCCGGTCAACTTCGACGCCTACCGCCACTACTCGCGCCTGTTCAAGGCGGCCGTGGCGGCGATCGCCCCGGCCATCGAGGACAGGGGCATCGACGAGATCTACATCGACCTGACGGAGGTGGCGGGCGAGACCTTCGAGCTGGCCGGCCGCATCAAGCAGGCGGTGCGCGCCGCCACCGGGCTGAGCTGCTCGATCGGCGTCACGCCCAACAAGCTGCTGTCGAAGATCTGCTCCGACCTGGACAAGCCGGACGGGCTGACCATGTTGTCGCTCGACGAGGTGCCGGCGCGCATCTGGCCGCTGGCGGTGCGCAAGATCAACGGCGTCGGCCCGAAGGCGACCGAGAAGCTGGCGGCGCTGGGCATCGCCACCATCGGCCAGCTGGCGGCGGCCGACCCCGGCCTGCTGCAGGAGCACTTCGGCGCCAACTACGCCGGCTGGCTGGCCGAGGCCGCGCGCGGCCTGGACCAGCGCGCCATCTCGACCAGCACGGAAAGCAAGTCGATCAGCCGCGAGACCACCTTCGAGCGCGACCTGCACGCGCGCCAGGACCGCGCCGCGCTGTCGGGCATTTTGACGGCGCTGTGCGAGCGCCTGGCCGAGGATTTGCGGCGCAAGTCCTATGTCAGCCGCACCATCGGCATCAAGCTGCGCTTCGACGATTTCCAGATCGTCAGCCGCAACGTCACCCTGCCGCGGGCGGTGGCCGAGCCGGCGGCGATCCTGCAGGCGGCGCGCGAGTGCCTCAAACGGGTGCCGCTGCATCGGCGCCTGCGCCTGCTCGGCGTGCGCGCCAGCACGCTCGAGCCGCCCGGCGCCCCGGCGGCGGCCGGGCAGGGCCGCAGCCAGGGCGAATTGTTCCCGTGACGCCGCCGTGGGCGGCCCCCTAGCCATCCCCCACCCACCCCCGGGGCGCGGCCCGCGCGGCGCGGACGGAGCACGGCAAAGCGCCTGTGCGGCCGCGCCAGCGTGTAAAATACCGTTCCCTGGCAATACTGAAAAACAAGGCAAAAACAACTATGTGGTTCAAGAATCTGCAGATCTACCGCCTGCCCGCCCCTTGGGCGTACACCCCGGAACAACTGGAAGCGGCGCTCGCTCCCCATTCCTTCGTGCCTGCCAGCAGCAATGAATTGCTGCGCCAGGGCTGGGATTCGCCGCGCGGCAACGGCACGCTGGTGCACGTGGTCAACAAACAGATGCTGATCCTGCTCGGCACCGAGAAAAAGCTGCTGCCGGCCACGGTGATCAACCAGGTCGCCAAGGCGCGCGCCGCCGACATGGAGGAGGCGCAAGGCTTCGCCCCCGGCAAGAAGGCGATGAAGGAGCTCAAGGAGCGCGTCGCCGACGAGCTGCTGCCGCGCGCCTTCTCGATCCGCAGCAACGTCTGGACCTGGATCGACCCGGTCAACGGCTGGCTGGTGGTCGACGCGGCCAGCCCGGCCAAGGCCGACGAGGTCATCAAGCTGCTGCTCAAGGCGGTCGACAAGCTGCCGCTGGAGAGCCTGCGCGTGCAGCGCTCGCCGGTCGGCGTGATGACCGAATGGCTGCAGGCCGACGAGTCGCCGGCCGGCTTCACGGTCGACATGGACACCGAGCTGCGCGCCACCGGCGAGAGCAAGGCGGCGGTGCGCTATGTGCGCCACACGCTGGAACCGGAGGAGGTGCGCCGCCACATCGCCGCCGGCAAGCAGTGCACCCGCCTGGCCATGACCTGGGACGGCAAGATCTCCTTCGTGCTGACCGAGTCGCTGGCGATCAAGGGCATCAAGCCGCTCGACGTGATCAGCGAGAAGGAATCGAGCACCAAGAACGACGACGAGCGTTTCGACGGCGACATGATGCTGATGACCGGCGAGCTGAGCAAGCTGATGGCCGACGTGGTCGAGGCGCTGGGCGGCGAAGCCAAGGCCTGATCCCGCCCGGCGCCCGCGCCGAGCTCGATATTGCCGCCCGCTTTAGTGCAGGGCGGCATTTTTTTTGCCGGCGCGCGGCGCAGCGGCCGGCGCGCGCCGTCTTTTCATCGGCGGAACGGGCCGCCGGGCAGATTAATTAGTTATTTTTGCAATATTTTATATTTCCACGTGGAAATTAACCGTCGTTCTGGTATAGTGGGAAGTTATCAAATAAGGAACTACCATGACCTCAGTCACCGGCCTCACCCCCGCCCAGTTCGCCGCCTTGAGCACCAAACTCATCGCTGCGCTGTCCCTCGCGGAGATGGCCGAGGTCACCGCCGCCCAGGCCGCCGCGATGACGGTGGCGCAGGCCGCCGCGCTGTCCGGGCCGCAACTGGCGGGGCTAGCCGCCGCCGCCGTCGCGGCGCTGCCGCCGGCCAATTTGGCCGCCCTGCGCGCCGCCGTGTTCGGCGCCGCCACGCTGGGCGCCAACTTCGTCGCCGGCTTGAACGCGGCCCAGACCGCCCTGTTGACGCCGGCGCAGGCCGCCGCGCTGAGCTCGCGCAACATCGCCGCCCTCAGCCCCCAGGCGTTGGCCGCCTTCGCCGCCGCCGACTTCGCCGCGCTCAACCCGGCCGCCGTGGCGCGCCTGACGAACGAGCAGCTGGCCGCGCTGGGCACCCGGCAGATCGCCGGCTTCGGCTCCAAGCAGGTGGCCGCGCTGGTCGCCGGCCAGCTCGCCGCGCTGGGCACGGACGCCGTCGCCGCGTTCGACAGCCAGGACATCGCCGCGCTCGGCAGCGCCCAGCTGGCCGCGCTGCGGCTCGACCAGATCGACGCCCTCGGCGCCGCCCAGGTGGGCGCTTTCGGCAGCCGCCAGCTGGCCGTGCTGTCGGCCGGCCAGTTGGCCGCGCTCGGCACCGAGGGCATGCGCGCGCTCGGCTCGCGCGCCATCGGCGGCCTGGCGACGGCGCAGCTGGCCGTGCTGGCGACGCAGCAGATCCACGCCCTGGGCAGCGCCCAGCTGGCCGCCCTGAACAGCGCGCAACTGGTCGCGCTGGCGACGCGCGGCATCGCCGCGATCGACGCCGACAACATCGGCGCGCTGCGCACCGGCGCCATCGCCGCGCTCAGCTCGGCCCAGCTGGCCCAGCTCGGCGGCGGTGGCAACAACCCCTTCGCCAACCTGGGCACGGCGCAGATCCGCGCCCTGCGCAGCGCCGCCCTGGCCGGCTTGACGACGGCGCAGATCGTCGGCCTGAGCACGGCCCAGGCGGCGCTGCTGGGCAGCGCCCAGCTGGCCGGCCTGTCGGTCGAGGCCATCGCCGCGCTCGAGACGGCCGACCTGGCCGCGTTGCGCACGGCGGCCATCGCCGGCCTGCGCAGCGCCCAGGCGGCGGCGCTGACCAGCGCCCAGGTGGCGGCGCTGAGCACCGCCCAGCTGAGCGCGATGGGCAGCCGGCAGATCGCCGCGCTGGCCGGCGCCAGCCTGGCCGCGCTGCCGACCGCCGCGCTGGCCGCGCTCAAACCGGCCACCTTCGCGGCGCTGCCGACGGCGGTGCTGGCCCAGCTGAGCACGCAGCAGGTGGCCAGCCTGGCGACGCAGCAGGTGGCGGCGCTGGGCAGCGCCGCGCTGAACGCCCTCAGCCCGCTGCAGTTCGCCGCGCTGACGACGCGCCAGCTGCGCGTGCTCAGTTCGCGCCAGCTGGCGGCGCTGTCGAACGCCGACCTCGGCGCGCTCGGCAGCGACGCCATCGGCGCGCTGCGCCCGGTCGCGCTGGGCGGCTTGAACTCGAGCCAGCTGGCCGCGCTCGGCGAGGTGCAGATCGTCGCGCTGAGCACCGGCCAGATCAGCTTCCTGCGCAGCGCCGCCCTGGCCGGCCTGGGCACCGGCCAGGCGCGCGCGCTCAGCACGGCCCAGGCGCACGCCCTCGGCAGCGCCCAGCTGCGCGCCCTGTCGACCGCCGCCATCGCCGCGCTCGACACGGAGGACGTGGCGGCGCTGCGCACCGCCGCCCTCCGCGGCCTGAGCACCGACCAGGTGGCGGCGCTGGGCAGCCACCAGGTGGCCGCCCTCACCACCGCCGAGCTGGCCTCGATGAGCAGCAGCCAGATCGGCGCCCTGGCGGGCGGCCTGATCAGCGCGCTGCCGACCGCCTACCTGGCCGCGCTCAGCCCGTCCGCCATCGCCATCCTGCCCAGCGATGTGATCGCCCGCCTCAGCGCGGCGCAGATCGCCAGCCTGACGACGCGCCAGGTCGCCGCCCTGAGCAGCGCCGGCGTGCGCGCGCTGGGCAGCGCCCAGTTCGCCGCGCTCAGCTATGAACAGCTCGGCGCGCTCGGCTCGCGCCAGTTCGTCGGCATCGACGCCGACGAACCTGGCCGTCATCGGCGCCGAGAACATCGGCGCCCTGCGCAGCGCCGCCATCGCCGTGCTCAGCGCGGCGCAGGTGGCCGCGCTCGGCGCCACCGGCCAGTTCGCCGCCCTCGGCACGGCCCAGGTGGCGGCGCTGCGCAGCACCGCGCTGGCCGCGCTGAGCACCGCCCAGGTGGCGGCGCTGACGGTCGAGCAGAGCGCCGTGCTGGGCAGCGCCCAGCTGCGCGCGCTGTCGACCGCGGCCATCGCCGCGCTGGAGACGGCCGACCTGGCGGCGCTGTCGAGCCGCGCCATCCGCGGCCTGCGCAGCGAGCAGGTGGCGGCGCTGGGCAGCGCCCAGATCGTCGCCCTCAGCCCGGCCCAGTTCGCCGTCTTCGGCAGCGCGCAAATGGCGGCGCTGGCCAGCGCCACGCTGGCCGCCCTGCCGGCCGCCGACCTGGCGGCGCTGGGCACGGCGGTGATCGCCGCCCTGCCGGCCGCCGTCGTCGCCGGCCTGGGCACGGCCCAGCTGGCCGGCCTGGCGACGCGCCAGATCGCCGCGCTGGGCAGCGCCGCGCTGCAGGCGCTGGGCAGCGCCCAGGTGGCCGCGCTGAGCGCGGCGCAGCTGGCCGCGCTGGGCGCCAAACAGGTCGTCTGGCTGGCGGCCGAGGACCTGGCCGCCATCGGCAGCGCGCAGATCGTCGCGCTGCGCACCGGCGCCATCGCCGCGCTCAACTCGCTCCAGCTGGCCGCGCTGGGCACGGCGCAGTTCGCCGCCCTGGGCACGGCGCAGATCGCCGCGCTGCGCAGCGGCGCCCTGGCCGGCCTGACCACCGCCGAGGTGGCCAGCCTGTCGCCGGCCCAGGCGGCGGCGCTGGGCAGCCGCCAGCTGGCCGCCTTCTCCAACGAGGCGATCGCCGCGCTGGAGACGGCCGACCTGGCGGCGCTGCGGCCGAGCACCCTGGCCGGCCTGCGCAGCGAGCAGGTGGCGGCGCTGACCAGCCTGCAGGTGGCCGGCCTGGGCACGGCCCAGCTCGCCGCGCTGGGCACGCGCCAGATCTCCGTGCTGAGCAGCGCCACCCTGGCGGCGCTGCCGACCGCCGCGCTGGCCGCCCTGAGCACGGCGGTGATCGCCGCCCTGCCGGGCGCCGTGGTGGCCCGGCTCAGCACCGCCCAGCTGGCCAGCCTGAGCACGCGCCAGGTGGCCGCGCTGGGCAGCGCCGGCCTGGCCGCGCTGGGCACCGCGCAATTCATCGCCTTCACGCCGGAGCAGATCGGCGCGCTCAGCTCGCGCCAGTTCGCCAGCCTGGCCAGCGCCGACCTCGGCGTGCTGGCCACCGCCACGCTGGGCGCGCTGCGCACCAGCGTCATCGCCAGCCTGAGCGGCGCGCAGCTGGCCGCGCTGGGCGCCTCGCTGAACGCGCTGTCGAACGGCCAGATCGCGGCGCTGCGCAGCGCCGCCGTGGCCGGCCTGGCCACCGCCCAGCTGGCCGCGCTGGGCAGCGACCAGTTCGCCGCCCTGGGCAGCGCGCAGATCGCCGCCCTGTCCAGCGGCCAGATCGCCGCGCTGCGCCCCGACGAGCTGGCGGCGCTGCGCACGGCCGCCGTCGCCGGCCTGCGCAGCGCGCAGATCGCCGCCCTCAGCAGCGCGCAGAGCGCGGCGCTGGGCAGCGCCCAGCTGGCCGCGCTGAGCAGCGTCCAGTTGGCCGGCCTGGGCAGCGCCAACGTGGCGGCGCTGTCGGCCGCCGCCGTCGCCGCCCTCAAGCCGGGCGCGCTGAACGGCGTGGCCGCGCTGGCCCCGACCTTCTTCGCCGCGCTCGGCAGCGCCCAGCTGGCCGCGCTGTCGACCGCGCAGGCGGCGGCGCTCGGCTCGCGCGCCATCGCCGCGCTCGGCACCGCCGCGCTGGCCGGCCTGGGCGGCGACGGCCTGGCCGCCTTGAGCACGGCCGCGCTGTCCGGCCTGAACACGGCCCAGGTGGCGGCGCTGGCCACGGCGCAGATCGCCGCGCTGTCGAGCTCCGCCATCGCCGGCCTGAGCCGTTCGGCCGCCTTCGTCGCCGGCCTGGGCAGCGCCCAGCTGGTCGCCCTGACGCCGCAGCAGGCCGCCGCCTTCGGCGCCAGCCGCATCGGCCAGCTGTCGGCGGCCGTGTTCGGCGCCATCGAGGCGGCCGACCTGGCCGCGCTCGGCACCGCCGTCATCGCCGCGCTCAGCGCGCCGCAACTGGCGGCGCTGGGCAGCGAGCAGATCGCCGCGCTGGCCACCCGCCAGGTGGCCGCGCTGGGCACCAGCCATCCGCCCGGCGCCGACCTGCTGAGCAGCGCGCAGATCGCCGCGCTGTCGGCCAGACAGGTCGGCGCGCTCAGCGTGGCGATGGTCAAGGCCTTCAGCACCAGCGAACTGGCGGCGATCGAAACGCGCGACATCGTCGGCCTCAACAAGCTGCAAATGGCGGCGCTGTCGACCGCCCAGGTGCGCGCGCTGAGCACCGGCCAGATCGCCGCCCTCAACAGCGCCCAGTTCGCCGCCTGGTCGAGCACCCAGGTGCAGGCGCTCAGCACGGCGCAGATCGCCGCGCTGGGCAACCTGACGCCGCTGGCGCTGGACCTCGACGGCGACGGCCTGCGCACCCTCGGCCTGGACGCCGGCGTGCGCTTCGACCTGGCCGCCGACGGCCAGGCCGGCGCCACCGGCTGGATCGGCGGCGGCGACGGCCTGCTGGCGCTGGACCGCAACGGCGACGGCCGCATCAACGACGGCGCCGAGCTGTTCGGCTCGGCCACCGCGCTGGCCGGCGGCGGCCGCGCCGAGCAGGGCTTCGCCGCCCTGGCCGAGCTCGACTCTAACGGCGACGGCGCCATCGACGCCGCCGACCGCGCCTTCGGCCAGTTGCGCGTCTGGGTCGACGGCAACGCCGACGGCGTCAGCCAGGCCGCGGAGTTGTCCGGCCTGGACGCGCTGGGCATCGTGCGCCTGGACCTGGACGCTCGCCTGGCGCCGACGGTGGAGCAGGGCAACGTGGTCGGCCTGCGCGCCAGCTACACAAGGGACGACGGCGCGCGGCGCGAGCTGGCCGACGTTTGGCTGGCCCAGCCGGGCAGCGTGCTGAGCGGCCGGGTCGGCGGCCTGGTGCGGCAACTGGCCGCCTTCGGCCAGGACGCCGCGCCGGCCGTGGCGGCCGCCGCCGCGCCGGCGCTGGCGGACCCGGCGCCGGCCGCCACGGCCCTGCTGGCCGGCCAGCTGGCCCAGTTCGACGCCCGCGGCCGCGGCCTGGCCGGCCCGGCCCTGCTGGCCGCCGCGCCGACCGGCAGCGAGCCGCCCGGCGCGCGGGCCACGGCCTCGGCCGGCCTGCTGGCGCTGCCGCCGCGCTAGTGTAGTGTCCCGAGTCCAACAAGCGGCGACCCGGGACACCCGTCCACGGTGGGGGCGGCGCGCTTGCCGCCTCCCCCCGCTCAGGCCGGCATCGCCGGCATGCCCCACCTCGGGACCCGTCGAATTGGCGGGTCTTTTCGTGTCAATTCGCGCATTTGTGGGGAAATTTCCCTGCTAATATTGATATAAATATATTTTTACATTTTTTGCATTTTAAGTTTAGTTGCTTATCGGTAAAACCGAAATTTTTCTGATACAGTTTTCTCAATATTGAACAATAAGGAATTGCCCATGAGCATCGACAGCAACATGACGCCGGCCCAGTTCGCGGCCCTCGGCACCAAGCAGATCGCCGCGCTGACCGCCGCCGACTTCGCCGCGCTGCCGGCCAGCCTGGCCGCCGCGCTGACCAGCAAGCAGGCCGCGGTGCTCACCTCGGCCCAGCTGGGCGCCCTGGCGCCGGCCAGCATCGCCGCCCTCGAGCCGGCCAGCATCGCCGCGCTCAAGCCGCTGAGCCTGGCCGGCGCCAGCACCCTGGCGCCCTTCGTCGCCGGCCTGGGCAGCCGCCAGATCGCCGCGCTGACGCCGGGCCAGGCCGCCGTCCTGCGCGCCAACAACATCGCCGCGCTGTCGCTCGAGGCCATCGCCGGCTTCGAGCCGGCCGACCTGGCCGCGCTCGGCACCGGCGTCATCGCCGGCCTGAGCGCGAGCCAGCTGCAGGCCTTCAGCACACGCCAGATCGGCGCCCTCAACGTGCGCCAGATCGGCGCGCTGACGCCGGCCCGGCTCGGCAGCGGCGAGCTGTTCACCACCGCCCAGATGGTGGCCTTCAACGCCGGCCAGATCGGCGCCTTCAGCACCGCGCTGATCGCCGCGCTCGGCGGCGCCGACCTGGCCGCCATCGAAACGCGCGACATCGGCGGCCTCACCGTGCGCCAGCTGGCCGCCCTCTCGGCCGCCCAGCTGCAGGCGCTGGGCAGCGCCCAGCTGCGCGCGCTGCAGCCGCGCCAGCTGCCCGGCCTGTCCACCGCCGCCCTGGTGGCGCTCGACAGCGACGGCCTGCGCGCCCTGAGCGGCGCCGTGTTCGCCGCGCTGAGCACGGCGCAGATCGCCTCGCTCAGCAGCCGGCAGCTGCACACCCTGAGCACCGCCCACCTGGCCGCGCTGCAGCCGCGCCAGCTGGCCGCGCTGGGCAGCGCCGCCCTGGCCGCGCTCGATCCGGCCACCCTGGCCGCGCTCAAGCCGGCCTTGATCGGCAGCTTGAGCTCGAGCCAGCTGCCGGGCCTGGGCAGCGCCGGCCTGGCCGCCCTCACCACCGCCCAGTTCGCCGCGATCAGGCCGGCCATGCTGGCCGGCCTGAGCGGCGAGCAGGTCGCCGCGCTGACCACCAAACAGGCCTCGGCGCTGAGCGCCACCCAGTTGGCGGCGCTGTCGCTGGCCGGCGTGGCCGCCCTCGAGACGGCCGACTTCGCCGTGCTGCGCGTGGCCACCCTGGCCGGCCTGAGCACGCGCCAGCTCGGCGCGCTGAGCGGCGAGCAGGTGGCCGCCCTGACCACCGCCCAGGCCGCCGCGCTGGGCAGCCGCCAGGTCAACGCCCTGTCGAGCGGCGCCTTCGCGGCGATCGAGCTGGCCGACCTGGCCGCGCTCAACAACAGCGCCATCGCCGGCCTGTCGAGCACCCAGCTGCGCGCCCTGAGCGGCGAGCAGATCGCCCACCTGGCCACGCGCCAGATCGCCGCCCTCAGCACCGCCGCCCTGCACGCCCTGAGCGACAGCCAGTTCCGCGCCCTCACCACCGCCCAACTGGGCGCGCTCACCTCGCGCCAGCTGGCCAGCCTGTCGCCGGCCGAGATCGGCGCCCTGAGCACGGCCAGCCTGGTGGCGCTGCGCACCGCCGCCATCGCCGGCCTCGGCTCGGCCCAGGTGGCCGCGCTCGGCAACGACCCCAGCCAGCCCGGCCGCAGCCAGTTCGGCCTGCTCACCACCGGCCAGATCGCCGCGCTGCGCAGCGCCGCCCTGCTCGGCCTGACCGCCGAGCAGGCCGCCGCCATGACCAGCGGCCAGGTCGCCGCGCTCAGCGCGCCGCAGGTGATGGCGCTGTCGAGCGCCGCCATCGCCGCGCTCGACCCGGCCGACATCGCCGCCCTGCGGCGCGGCGCGGTGATGAACCTGCGCACCGACCAGGTCGCCGCGCTGAACCCGCAGCAGCTCGCCGCGCTGACCACCTACCAGGCCTCGGCGCTGACCAGCCAGCAGTTCAACGCGCTGTCGGCCGGCGCCCTGGCGGCGCTCGAGACGGCCGACCTGGCCGCCCTCGACACCCGCGTCATCGGCGCCATGCGCACCGCCCAGCTGGCCGCGCTCGGCGACGCCCAGCTGGCCGCGCTGGCGCAGCGCCAGATCGGCGCGTTGAGCACGGCCGGCCTGAACGCGCTGAGCCAGGAGCAGTTCCGCCTGTTCGGCAGCCAGCAACTGGCCGGGCTCAACGCCGCCCAGTTCGGCGCCCTGTCGACCGACAAGCTGCAGGCGATCCGCGCCGCCGACATGCCGGCGCTCAACTCGGCCGCCTTCACCAGCCTCGGCTCGGCGCAAATCGCCGCCCTGCTGGCCGAGCAGGTCGGCGCGCTGAGCACCGCCCAGGTGAGCCGCCTGACGGTGGCCGGCCTGGCCGGCCTGGGTGCCGCCCAGGCCGCCGCCCTCAACACCGCCCAGGCGGCCGTGCTGATCGGTAGCCAGCTGGCCGCCTTCAGCACCGCCGCCGTGGCCGCGCTCGACAGCGCCGACATCGCCGCGCTCAAGCCGGTCGCCGTCGCCACGTTGCGCACCGACCAGGTGCTGGCGCTCGGCAGCGACCAGTTCGCCGCGCTGACCACCCAGCAACTGGGCGCCATGCGCACCCAGCAGTTCGCCGTGTTGTCGAGCGCCGTCGTCGCCGGCCTGAGCACGGCCAACCTGGCGGCCCTGTCGGGCGCCGTGCTGGCCTCGCTGTCGACCGCGCTGATGGCGGCGCTGAGCACCGGCCAGATCGCCAGCCTGACGGCCGGCCAGGTCGGCGCGCTGGGCAGCGCCACCCTCCACGCCCTCGGCGCCGACCAGTTGTACGCGCTGGGCTCGCGCCAGCTCGCCGGCCTGCTCGGCCGCCAAGTGGCCGGCCTGGGCTCGCGCGACATCGCCGCCCTCAACGCCGAGCAGCTCGGCGGCCTCAGCGTCGACGTCGTCGGCAGCCTCGGCTCGGCCCAGCTGGCCGTGCTCGGCAGCGACCACGCCGGCGCTGCCGGACCGCGCATCGACGCCCTCGGCACGGCCCAGGTGGCGGCGCTGAAGCCGTTCGTGCTGGCCGGCCTGGGCACCAGCCAGGCCGTCTCGCTGACCACCCAGCAGGCCGCCGTCCTGAGCGCGCTGCAAATCGGCGGGCTGTCGAACGACATCGTCGCCGCGTTCGAGACGGCCGACTTCGCCGCCCTCAGCAACGCCGCCATCGCCGGCCTGCGCTCCGGCCAGGCGGCCGCCCTGAGCTCCGGGCAACTGGCCGCGCTGGGCACCGGCCAGGCCGCCGCGCTGGCCGCCGAGGCGGTCGGCGCGCTGGTGTCGAGCCAGTTGTGGGCGCTGGGCACGGCCCAGCTGGCCGCGCTGAGCACGCGCCAGATCGCCGCCCTGTCGGCCCGCCACGCCGACGGCGCCGACCTGCTCACCACCGACCAGATGGTGGCACTGTCGTCGCAACAGGTGGGCGCGCTGAGCACCGCCGTGGTGGCGGCGCTGAGCACCGCCGACGTCGCCGCCATCGAAACGCGCGACATCAACGCCCTCGGCAGCAGCCAGCTGGCGGCGCTGTCGACCGGCCACGTGCGCAGCCTGAGCACCGGCCAGATCAGCGCCCTCAGCACCGGCCAGCTGCACGTGCTGTCGAGCGGCCAGGTGGCCGCCCTCAGCGCCGAGCAGGTGCACGCGCTGAGCAGCGCCCAGCTGGCGGCGCTGCCGTTCACCCCGGTCAGCGGCTTGAGCGGTGTCAACGCCATGGTGCAGGCGATGGCGGCCTTCGGCGGCGGCGCCGAGTTCGCCTCGGCCAAGCGGCCGCGGCTCGACGCCGCCGGCGTCTCGGCGAGCGGCCAGCTGGCCGCCGGCGCGGCGCAGCTGGCCGGCCTGCTGCAGCAGTACGACGCCAACGGCCAGCCGCTGGCGGCGCCGGGCGGTGCTGGCAGCGCCGATCCGACGCTGCGCCTGAACGGCCTGCAACCGGCCGCCACGGCCGGCCTGCTGGCGGCCAGCCACAAGTAGCCCGAAAAAGATCGTCGCGGGCGAGCGGGACGCCGGCAAAACCCAGCGGCGCAAACCTGGGGTCGGACCCGCTGGGTCTGACCCCGGTCCCTGCCTGTGGGGTTCGCCGGCCTCCCCGGCGCCTTGATGGAACGAAAAAATGCCCGCGTAGCGATTCGCGGGCATTTTTTATTCTTGGAGGTAAAGCGCGGCGGCCGCGCGAGCGTCTACAGCGGCTGGAACACGCCGGCGGCGCGGTTCTTCTGCACATTGTCCCAGGCGAAGATCTGGCCGTTCATCGCCACGTAGACGCCGGCCGGCAGGGTTTGCGCCACGCCGCAGGCGAAGCCCAGGTTGAACAGCGCGTCCGAGTTGTCGATCTCGTAGGGGATCATGGCGCCGGTCAGCACGATGGTCTGGCCCAGCGCGGCCGGGCCCAGCACGGCGGCCGTCTGCGGCATGGTGTCGGTGCCGTGGATGACGACCACGGCCTTTTCGGCGGCGCCGCGGCAGGCGGCCAGGATGCGCTCGCGGTCGGCGTCGAGCATGTCGAGCGAGTCCATCAGCGGCAACTGCTGCAGTTCTACCGGCACCGTCAGGCGGCAGCGCGCCAGCGCCGCCGGCAGGTGGCTGTCGGCGAAGCCGAGCGTGCCGTTCAGTTCGTTGTAGTGTTTGTCGAAGGTGCCGCCGGTGGCGAGAATGCGCAAGGTCATGGTGGTGTGCTTTGAACGGTGGAGAATAGGCCGAATGATAGCCTGAAGCGTGCCCCTTGTGCAGTCGGCAAGGCCGGCGCGCGGGCAATCTCACCCCCCGTGTTTGCTCCGCATTGGCCCTGGAAACTTGCGCCAACTGTGAGTACACTGGTTTCTTTGTTCGTCGGACCCGTTCCCTATTTCCGCCATGAAAGCGCTCGCTCCCGGTACCGTCATCTTCCACCGCCACCGTGGCTACGGCGTGATCACCTCGGTCAACCTGCTGACCGGCTGGATCGCCGCCCGCTTCGGCAGCGAGGCCCGCACGCTCGACCTGAACCTGTCGATGGACGAGGTGCAGTTCGCCGACGGCGAGGCCATCCTGTTCCGCCGCGCCCCGCCCGACCGCATGCCGCACGCCCGCCTGATGGCCATGGTGCGCGCACTGCACCGCGCCGGCTACCAGCGCCTCTACCTGTATTCCTGGCCCAAGCCGTCCGGCCTGCACTGGCGCTGGCATTTGTTCACCGGCCAGCGCGACTGGATGCAGCGGCCCTGGCGCGAGGGCTGGTACGGCTCCGGCGCCGACTACAACGTCAATCCGGTGATGGGCTGGGGCGACACGCCGGCCGCCACCACCGAGGAGCTGGTCCACGCCCTGGCCCGCTTCGACCCGCAGGGCCTGGCGCGCGCGCTCGGCCGCGACGAGGACCACGCCGCCTGGTTCGAGGGCGTTTGCGCGGCCCTGCTGCCCGGCTATATGTACAGCCTGGACATGCAGCGCCCGGCCGACGCGCCGCTGCAGGAGATGCCGCCGGTGCCGGTGATCGCCGTGCGCGCCAGCCTGCCGCCCTACAGCGGCCCGGCGCTGGCCTGGCCGCCCGGCTGGAGCGGGCTGTGGAGCAAGGTGCACGCCATGCCGGCGCCGGCCATCAACCTGAGCGGCGTGCCGGAGATCCGCTGACGCCGGCCGCGCCGGCTATTGCGTCCGGCCGCCCTTGGCGTAGTCCGGATTGAGCAGGGCGCCGTGGCGGCCGGCGGCGAAGTCGACGATGTTCTGGAAGGCGTGGCGGAAATACAGCTCGTAGCTGTCCTTCTCCACATAGCCCAGGTGCGGCGTGGCCAGCACGGTCGGCATGCGCAGCAGCGCCGAGTCGGCCGCCAGCGGCTCCGAGGTGAACACGTCGAGCGCGGCGTAGCCGGGCCGGCCCTGCGGCAGCGCCCGCTCCAGCGCGTCCTCCTGCACCAGTTCGGCGCGGCTGGTGTTGACGAACAGGGCCGTCGGCTTCATGCGCGCCAGGTTCCTCGGCGCTGACGATGCCGCGCGTGGCCGGGTTCAGCCGCAAATGCAGGCTGAGCACGTCGGCCTGCTCGAAGAAGGCCTCGCGCGTCGCCGCCGCCGCGTTGCCGTCGGCCACGGCCGCGTCGCGGCTGGCCTGGCTGCCCCACACCAGCACGTTCATGCCGAAGGCGCGGCCGTAGCCGGCGATCATCTTGCCGATCTTGCCGTAGCCCCAGATCGCCAGCGTCCTGCCCTTGAGCACCGTGCCCAGCCCGTTCAGGCCGGGGTTGATCGAGGCCGTCTGCCACAGCCCGTCGCGCAGGTTGTTGGCGTAGGGGACGATTTTGCGCGTGGCCGCCATGATCAGCGCCCAGGTCAGCTCGGCCGGCGCGGTGGGCGAACCGACGCCCTCGACGATGGCCACGCCGAGCTCGCTGGCGGCGGCCACGTCGATGTTGCCGGCCACCTTGCCGGTCTGCGAAATGAGCTTCAAATTGGGCAGCTTGGCCAGCAGCGCGCGGTTGAGCACGGTGCGCTCGCGGATCAGCACCAGCGCCTCGAAGGGCGCCAGGCGGATCGCCAGCTGGCCCAGTCCACGGGTCGAATTGGTGAAGATTTTCACTTCGTGATCGCGCAACAACGGGAAGCAATCCAGATCGCGGGTAGAATCTTGATAATCGTCGAGAATCGCAATTTTCATGGTAGTTGACCGATCTTAGTGTGAATTTCGTAGCTTAATAACGGATTTCTCAGAATATGGAATAGCTTACTACTTTAGTCGACTATTTCTCCTACATTTTTGGAGAAAAGCCAGTTTGACGGGTGTACAATCGCCCACTCATTTTCGAACTCAGCTATGGGGTTCGCGCAATACGTTCCACCAGCCCGGCCACATGATTGGGCTGCGCGCCGGCCTTTTCGCCGGCGCAATCGACATGACCGCCGTACCCGCCGGGGGCCGCCGCTGAGCAATCGCGCCGCCCGCCAGAGCGCAAGCCACAAGCTGACGACGATCCTGCCGTGCCGGGACAAGACAAGATTTTCTTTATTGGCATTGGAGGTACTATGAATCAGCCCGTGATGGGTGGCGTTGCAGCACTCAACGTCCCAGCTTACATTAAACAGCAGAAACTGATCAATTGGGTCGCGGACATCGCCGCCCTGACCAAGCCCGACCGCATCCACTGGTGCGACGGCTCGCAGGAAGAATACGACCGCCTGTGCGGCGAAATGGTCGCCGCCGGCACCATGAAGAAGCTGAACCAGGAAAAACGGCCGAACTCCTACCTGGCCTGCTCCGACCCGAGCGACGTCGCCCGCGTCGAAGACCGCACCTTCATCTGCTCGAAAACCAAGGAAGAGGCCGGCCCGACCAACAACTGGACCGAGCCGGGCGAAATGCGCGGCACCCTCAACGGCCTGTTCGACGGCTGCATGGTCGGCCGCACGATGTACGTGGTGCCGTTCTCGATGGGCCCGCTGGGCTCGCCGATCGCCCACATCGGCGTCGAGCTGTCCGACTCCGCCTACGTCGCCGTCAACATGCGCGTGATGACCCGCATGGGCCGCGCCGTCTACGACGTGCTCGGCGCGGACGGCGAGTTCGTCCCCTGCGTGCACAGCGTCGGCGCACCGCTGGCCGCTGGCCAGAAGGATGTCGCCTGGCCGTGCAACAGCACCAAGTACATCGTCCACTTCCCCGACACCCGCGAGATCTGGTCGTTCGGCTCCGGTTACGGCGGCAACGCCCTGCTGGGCAAGAAGTGCTTCGCCCTGCGCATCGCCTCCAACATGGGCCACCAGGCCGCCCAGGTTGACGGCGCCGGCTGGTTGGCCGAACACATGCTGATCCTCGGTGTCGAATCGCCGGAAGGCAAGAAGCACTACGTCGCGGCGGCCTTCCCATCGGCCTGCGGCAAGACCAACTTCGCCATGTTGATCCCGCCCGCCAGCTTCAAGGGCTGGAAGGTCACCACCATCGGCGACGACATCGCCTGGATCAAACCGGGCGCCGACGGCCGCCTGTACGCCATCAACCCGGAAGCGGGCTACTTCGGCGTCGCCCCCGGCACCAACGAGAAGACCAACTTCAACTGCATGGCCTCCATGCGCGAGAACACCATCTTCACCAACGTCGCGCTGACCGACGACGGCGACGTCTGGTGGGAAGGCCTGAGCAAGCAAGCACCGGACCACCTGATCGACTGGCAGGGCAAGGACTGGACGCCGGCCTCCGGCACCAAGGCGGCCCACCCGAACGCCCGCTTCACCGTCGCCGCGACGCAGAACCCGGTGATCGATTCGGCCTGGGACGACCCGGCCGGCGTGCCGATCTCGGCCTTCATCTTCGGCGGCCGCCGCTCGACCACCGTGCCGCTGGTGACCGAGGCGCGCAACTGGGTCGAAGGCGTCTACATGGCCGCGACCATGGGCTCCGAGACCACCGCCGCCGCCGCCGGACAAATGGGCGTGGTGCGCCGCGACCCGTTCGCCATGCTGCCGTTCATGGGCTACAACATGAGCGACTACTTCCAGCACTGGCTGAACATGGGCGCCAAGCTGGGCGCCAACAACGCCGCCGCGCTGCCGAAGATTTATTGCGTCAACTGGTTCCGCACCGACGAGCAGGGCCACTTCGTCTGGCCTGGCTTCGGCGACAACATGCGCGTGCTGAAATGGATGCTGGAACGCATCGAAGGCAAGGCCGGCGGCATCGAGAACGTGTTCGGCACCACGCCGCGCTTCGGCGACCTGAACTGGGACGGCATCCCCTTCTCGCCGGAAGAGTTCGAGACCATCACCTCGATCGACAAGGACGCCTGGCGCGACGAGCTCAAGCTGCACGACGAGCTGTTCGCCAAGCTGGCCTACCACATGCCGGCCGAGCTGATCGCCGTCAAGGAAGAGCTGGCCCAGCGCCTGGCCAAGTAAGCGGCCCGGTTCGCACATAAAAAACGGCGCGTTCGATACGCGCCGTTTTTTTTCGTCCGGGGCGATCACCCCGGCATAGACACTACTGCGCCTTCTCCAGCAGGAAGAAGGTGGTCGGCAGGCGCGGATTCTCGGTGTTGTCCAGCGTGAACGACCAAGTGGTGCCAGTGGCGTTGTCCTGCCGGGTCAGGGCGACGGGGTCCTTGCCGGTCCCCTTTCAAGTCCAGCGCGACCAAGCGCATCGGGGTCTTGTGCGCTAGCGTGATGCTGGCGCTGGCAATGCCCTGACGAATCAGCGCCGGCTTCGTGCCGAGGGTCTTCAACTTGCCTCTCGGCGCGATATCAATCGTCGGCTCCTCGAAGGTCATGTCCGTGTTGACCGCATCGGTGGCGAAGATCAACAGGATCTTGTCGCTGTCCTTCAGCGCGCCTTCGTTCAGCGTACTGGCGGCCAGCAAGGCGGGACCGTCAATGCTGGCGACGTTCAGCGCGCCCAAGTTGATGACGTCGAGGGGGTTGGTGGCGTTGACGGCTCGTGCCGTGGTGACGGCCTGGGTACGCGCGGTCCGGACGGTGAAGCGCTGTTTGGGTTTGTCCGTGAGGAGTTCCTTGGTGTCGCTATGGTAGACACCGCTCCATGCATTGTTTAGGTTTGTGTCCGGATCGTCGGCCTTTTCTTTATCCGTAGGCTTGGGGGACAAGATTCCTGCTTGGATCAGCTCAAGAATACGATCATTGGGGAGATTATTTACCTTTTGTGTAAGGGCAAGACGGATGCCCGGCACGGCGGGAAGATCTGTCGTCGGATACAGGTCGGGATAGTTCAGCTCGACACCCGTCACCAGGCCCAGCATCTTCAGGTCATAAGTCATCGGATAGACGCCGGAGGACGGCGCATACTCGGTTCCCGACGGATAGTTGACGGTGACCCGGTTCGGCGAGGGCTTGACGTCGCCACGCATGAACAGCAGCGCGGACAGGGTCTCGCCGGCGCGCAAGACAGGATCGATGCCGACGGCATAGGGTTGGATCGATTTCTTGTGTTGGAAGTCTTGATACAGCTCGAGGTCGATCGGACCCTCCGAATGCAGGCAGGTGAAGTCCCAGCCCTGCAGTGCTGCGATCGAAGGCACCAGGGCCGACGCCTCAAAGCGATACTGGTTGAAGAACACCTGGCCATACTCGGTGACGGCGAAGGGCTTGCCGCCGTGGCGGGTGCTGGTCAGGTCGAAGATGAAATTGTTGGTGCCCAGCTTGTCCCCAAGCTGGTCGATGGTGCTCTTTTGATTGCTTTGCAGACCCACCTGGTAAGCACCGATGTTCTCGACATAGGCGTGCGCGTCGATGAGCTCGAGCGAAGCCCTGGCCCGGTTCGCTTCCAGCGAATTGCCGTTGTTGAGCGAGGTGATGAGGCCGGGGAAGCCCAGCTGGCGAACATAGTCGCTCATCCAATTCACCGTCTTGATTTCCTGCTGGGTGACAAAGGACTGGAATGCCGTCATGCGGTTCGAGTAGGTCAGTATGCCCGTAGGAAGTTTGATGGTGCCCTTGTCGAGATCCTCATCGCCACCCAAAGGATCGTAGTTGTTCCGCAAAGGGATTTCCCATGCCTTTTGCAGGTTGGCCTGGGTTTGATACTTCGCCTTCAAAAAGGCGTTGAAGGGGGCCTGCAGTCTGGCGTCGTATTTCTTGGAAAAGATGCCCTTCTCTTCGTTCTTGCGAACGGTGTTGAGGAAATTGATGCCGCCCTCGTTAACCAGCACCACGGCCACCAAGGCCGGGTCGTTCAGAATCGTGTTGCCGGTTTCCGGATCGTAGACCGTGTTGTAGAGAGCATTGACCTGGTCCCGCCAGCTTTGCTTGGCCACCTCGTCGTTGTCCAGGTTGACACGGAACTTCAAGTCGTTGCTGAGATTCCAGCGGTCTTTGACGTTGCCAAGGGTGCCATCGTCGGCCGTCATCATGTCCATGATCCAATAGATGCCGGCCTTTTTCAGGGCGCGCAGAAAATAGTGGAAATTCTCCAACCGTTGGGGATGGAAGCCATTCGTTGTTGGCTGGCTTTCGATCATCGCCAAGTCGACAAAGTGGAACCTGATCAGGTTGTAGCCGTGCAGTTTGAGTTGCGCGACGTACTCGTCGGCTTTTTGATGATCCGGATAGCCGCCGGTCAGCGAGCCCCAGGTGATGGCACCGCAGTTGAGCGCAGCCTTCTTGTCCGGCCGGTCGGCGAACACCAGATTGCCATTCTTTCCTTTGATGAGGCGGCCAAGCGAACCCGCCGGACCGGGCGGCAGCAGGTGGCTGAAGTCGAGCGGGCTCCCCGGGGTGATTCTCAGGTTCTGGTCCGTGACCGGGGTCCAGTTGTCGGCTGCCATGCCCGGTACTGCGAGCGCGATGGCCAGCGTGCAGAGCGCTGAACGCAAGGTGGGGCGGGTGGATATCATGTTTTGGGATATGTAAAGTGGTATGAAATGTAATCATATAACAATTGCAATATGTCCCGTGAGGCCTTTGCTTATTTCGCACGGGTGTGCTAAAGTGAATCGCATGGATACCCTGACCGCCAAGAGCGAAGCCACCTACGCCGCCATCGTCGCCGCCGCCATGGACATGGCCGCCGCCGAGGGCATCGGCAAACTGTCGCTGGGCGAGCTGGCCAAGCGCACCGGCATCAGCAAGAGCGGGGTGTTCTCCCGCGTCGGCTCGCTCGAGGCCTTGCAGGAGGCGGTGCTGGACGAGTACGACCGCCGCTTCGCCGCCGAGGTGCTGCTGCCCACGCTGCAACTGCCGCGCGGCCTGCCGCGCCTGAGCGCCCAGGTCGCCAACTGGATGCGCCGCGCCGGCGACGAGGCGCTGCGCAGCGCCTGCCTGTACTCGGCCGGCGCCTTCGAGTTCGACGACGAGGCCGGCCCGCTGCGCGACCGCCTGCAAAGCGGCGCCCAGCAATGGCGCGCCTCGCTGCGCAAGACCATCGAGCAGGCGGTGGCCGAGGGCCAGTTGCGCCCCGACACCGATCCGGCCCAGCTGGTCTACGAGATCTACAGCCTGATCATCGGCCTGGTGCACGACACCCGCTTCCTGCACGACGACAACGCGCTGCGCCACACGCAACGCGCCTTCAACCGCTTGATCGGCAGCTACAAGAGTTTGAGCGATCCGCAGTGACCGCGTGCCGCTGTGCGCGCGGCCTTTTTTTGAAGTAATTTCGCACACCTGTGCGAAAAAGGAGGGAAGCATGAACATCTTGCTGGGCTTGTTGTTGTTGCTGTTGTTGCTGTTGTTGGCCGGCGGCTACGCCGTCCACCGCAGCGACTTGGTCGCCGTGTTGCGGGCCCTGCCCGACAGCAACGCGGATTTTCAGGAACCTACCGAGGAAGGAGAGCAACCATGACGCAGGACATCACGTTCTATTTCGATTTCGCCTCGCCCTACGCCCACTTCGCCGCCCGGCGCATCGACGCGCTGGCGGCGGCGCGCCAAGCCTGGACGGCGCGCCGTGGCGCGCCGTCCAAACCTCTAGCGCCGCCGGCCGGACTTACTGGCCGTTGACGATTCGCGCGATGGTCGCGTCGACCACGCTCTGGAACGCCGCCACGTCGGTCGAACTACCCACCTGGGCGAGCATGGCGCGCGCCTTGGCGGCGGCGGCGTCGTTGCTGTAGGCGCCGATCTCCGGCGCCAGGTCCAGCGACTTGGTGAAGTTGACGGCCACCTCGGCCTTCTTATTCACCGTCACGCCGTCGGCGTTCGGCATGCCGCCGGCCATGATGGACAAGGCCGCCGCACCACGGCTCAGGCTGCCATTGTTGATGACGTTGACCCAGAACGCCAGGCCGCCGGCGTCGGGCTGGCGGTTGAACAGGTTGCGGTAGATCGCCGAGACGAAGGCGGTGTTGTCGCCGCCGTACAGGGCGTTCGACTCGGCGCTGTTGCCGAAGCTGTCGATCAGCCCTTTGACGGTCGGGTTGGTCGAATAGGCCTTTTCCAGGTCGACGATATTGCTTGGCGCGCCGGCGTTCTTCAGGCCGTCGGCGAACCAGTACAGGCCGTTCGGATCGGCCGGCCGGCCGAAGTAGCCCAGATACACCTGCTGGGTCACCAGCCGGTAGGTCGGGTTCGGCACCAGGCCGTTCAGCGCGCCGAACAGGTTCAGGCGCGGCTTGCTGACGCCGTTGCGCGGGTCGGTGACGATCGGGCCGGAGGCGAGCAGGCGGTTCACGCCGTCCTGCACGCTGTCGGTCGGCGCGGCGTTGGCGCCGCGCAGCACGGCGAGGGCGCCGGCCACGTGCGGCGTGGCCTGCGAGGTGCCGTCCATGGTCCAGCCGCCCGCCGCGATGCCGACGCCCGGCGCCAGCAAGGTCACCAGATTGCTGCTGTTGGAGAAGCAGGCGACGGTGTTGGCGTTGCGCGCCGCGTCGGTGCAGATGCCGTAGTTGACGCCGCCGGGGAGGTTGCTGTCGTAGATAGCGCCGACCGCGACCGCCCCCGGCACGCAGGCGGGGAAGGAGACGCCGTCGGTGTAGTTGTTGTTGCCGGCGGCGACCACCGGGGCGATGCGCGCGTTGCGCAGGCGGGTGAAGGCGTCGACCAGGGCCGCCTCGGCGCCGCTGCCGGTCTGGCCAGCGCCGCAGGCGCTGGTGGCCTTGCGGCCGCCGAAGCTCATGTTGGCGGCGACGATGTTGTACGCGTCGCGGTTGACCAGCGCCCAGTCGATGCCGCTGGCGGCCGCCTCGAGGCTGACCCCGCCGCTGCTGTTCACCACGTCGATCGAGGCGACGCGCGCGCCACCGGCCACGCCGACGATGATGCCGGCCACGTTGGAGCCGTGCTGATGGACCTTGAAGTTGCCGGTGCCCATGGGGATGGTCGCGGCGATGCGGCAGCGGGCCGGCACGCCGGGGCTGGTGCAGCCGCCGAACGCCGGCTGGCTGATGTCGACGCCGCCGTCGAGGGTCACCACGGTGGTGCCGGCGCCGCCGCGACCGGCCGTGGCGGCTTCGGGCTGCTGGATCGCCGGCAGGCTCTGCTCAAGGTTCAACTGCATCGTGATGTTCTCCACCACCAGCTTGACGTCGGCGTGGTTGATCAGCTTGACCAGCGCGGCGCGGCTGGCGACGCGCACGAAGGCCCAGGGCATGGCCTTGTATTCATGGTTGAATTCGATATCGCTCGAATTCAACTCGGCGCGCACGCGCTTGCGGGTGGCCTGGTAGGCGCTGCTTTGCATCGACAGCCGTTCGGCGTGGTTGCTGCTGACGGCGGCGCGGGCCGGCGCCTCGTCCTTGAAGACGACGATGAACTCGTTCGATTCGCTGTCGAGCAGGCGCTCGAGGTGGGCGCGGTCGGCTTTGGCGACGGCGCTGGCCGACAGGGCCGTGCGCGCCTGCGTCTTGCTGAGCGTGACGGCGGCGGCCTTCGACGCCGCGCCGAACGGATTGCTGAGGATGGAGCCGGACGTCTGGGCGTGGGCCAGCGAGGCGAGGGCGAGGGAGGCTGCAAGGACGGAGAACTGTAGGCTTGGTTTCATCAACGACTCTTCAAAAAGGAGATTGAATGTCCCAGCTATTCCTGCCGACCCTACCGCATGACCGGCAAAAATTCGATGAGAATGACGTGGCCCCTTGCTTTGGGCCAAATCAATTGTATTGTCGTTAATCTAAATTTTCCAGTTTACTAATGCTTTTTGCTCAATATGTTGTTTTTTGAAATGTTTCCATGGCGGACGGGCGGCCCGCCCGCCCGTCCGCCCGCCGTCCGCTAGACCAGCAGCGGGCCGAGGTACTTGCCGGTCACGCTCTGCTGATTGGCCGCCACCTCCTCCGGCGTGCCGCTGGCGATGATCTGGCCGCCGCCGGCGCCGCCCTCGGGCCCAGGTCGACGATCCAGTCGGCGGTCTTGATGACGTCCAGGTTGTGCTCGATGATGACCAGGGTGTTGCCCTGGTCGCGCAGGCGGTGGATCACCTTCAGCAGCAGGTCGATGTCGTGGAAGTGCAGGCCGGTGGTCGGCTCGTCGAGGATGTACAGGGTGCGTCCGGTGTCGCGCTTGGACAACTCCAGCGACAGCTTGACGCGCTGCGCCTCGCCGCCCGACAAGGTGGTGGCGCTCTGCCCCAGCTTGATGTAGCCCAGGCCGACGTCGAGCAGGGTGTGCAGCTTGCGCGCGATCAGCGGCACCGGCTTGAAGAACTCGTGCGCGTCCTCCACCGTCATGTCGAGGATCTCGGTGATGTTCTTGCCCTTGTAGTGGACCTCCAGCGTTTCGCGGTTGTAGCGCTTGCCGTGGCAAACGTCGCAGGGCACGTAGACGTCGGGCAGGAAGTGCATCTCCACCTTGATGACGCCGTCGCCCTGGCAGGCCTCGCAGCGGCCGCCCTTGACGTTGAACGAGAAGCGGCCGGCGCTGTAGCCGCGCTCCTTGGCCGTCGGCACGCCGGCGAACAGGTCGCGGATCGGCGTGAACAGGCCGGTGTAGGTGGCCGGATTCGAGCGCGGCGTGCGGCCGATCGGCGCCTGGTCGACGGCGATCACCTTGTCGAAATGTTCCAGGCCGCTGATCGAATCGTGCGGCGACGGCTCGGTCTGCGAACCGTACAGGTGGCGCGACAGCGCCGGGTACAGCGTGTCGTTGATCAGCGAGGACTTGCCCGAGCCGGACACGCCGGTCACGCAGGTCATCAGGCCGACCGGCAGGCTCAGGGTGACACCCTTCAGGTTGTTGCCGGTGGCGCCGGTGATCAGCAGTTGCTTGTCCGGGTCGCAGGCGCGGCGCTTCTCCGGCACGGCGATCTTCAGCGTGCCGTTCAGGTATTGCGCCGTCAGCGATTCCTTGCTTTTCAGGATGTCCTTCAGCGTGCCCTGGGCGATGATGTCGCCGCCGTGCACGCCGGCGCCCTTGCCCATGTCGACCACGTAGTCGGCGGTGCGGATGGCGTCCTCGTCGTGCTCGACCACCAGCACGCTGTTGCCGATGTCGCGCAGATGCTTCAGCGTTTCGATCAGGCGGTCGTTGTCGCGCTGGTGCAGGCCGATCGACGGCTCGTCGAGCACATACATCACGCCGGTCAGGCCGGAGCCGATCTGCGAGGCCAGGCGGATGCGCTGTGCCTCGCCGCCGGACAGGGTGTCGGCGCTACGGTCGAGCGACAAATAGTCCAGTCCCACGTTGTTGAGGAACTTCAGGCGCGAGATGATCTCCTTGACCACGCGGTCGGCGATCTCCTTCTTGGCGCCCTTCAGTTTCAGCTGCTCGAAGAAGCTCAGCGTTTCGCGCAGCGGCTTGGCGGCGATCTCGTAGATGGCCGTTTCCTGCTTGCCGGTGCCCACCTTGACGAAGCGCGCCTCGACGCGCAGACGGGCGCCGTGGCAGGACGGGCATTGCTTCTCGTTGATGAACTTGGCCAGCTCCTCCTTCACCGCCATCGAATCGGTCTCGCGGTAGCGGCGCGACAGGTTGGTGACCACGCCTTCGAAGGTGTGCTCCTTGATGACGGTGCGGCCGCGCTCGTTGACGTAGGCGAAGGGGATCAGCTGCTTGCCCGAGCCGTGCAGAATCACCTGCTGGGCGGCGGCGGGCAGTTGCTCGTAGGGCAGGTCGAGGTCGAACTCGTAGAAGGCCGCCAGGTTCGACAGCATCTGGAAGTAGAACTGGTTGCGCCGGTCCCAGCCCTTCACCGCGCCGGAGGCCAGCGACAGGTTAGGGAAGGCGACGATGCGTTTCGGATCGAAGAACTCGATGTGGCCCAGGCCGTCGCACTCGGGGCAGGCGCCCATCGGATTGTTGAACGAGAACAGGCGCGGCTCCAGCTCCTGCAGCGAATAGCCGCAGGCGTTGCAGGCGAACTTGTTGGAGTAGACGTGCTCCTTGGTCGAGTCCATCTCCAGCGCCACGGCGCGGCCGTCGGCCAGGCGCAGCGCCGTCTCGAAGCTTTCCGCCAAGCGCTGCTTGATCTCGGCGTTGACCTTGACCCGGTCGATCACCACGTCGATGGTGTGCTTCTCGGTCTTCTTCAGCTTGGGCAGGTCGTCGACCTCGTAGATCTTCGCCTCGTGGGTGCCGCTCTGCACGCGGAAGCGCACGAAGCCCTGCGCCTGCATCTGCTCGAACAGGTCGGCGTGCTCGCCCTTGCGGTTGGCCACCACCGGCGCCAGGATCATCAGCTTGGTGCCCTCGGGCATGGCCAGCACGGCATCGACCATCTGCGACACCGACTGCGCCGCCAGCGGATTTTCCGGGTGGTCGGGGCAGTAGGGCGTGCCGACGCGGGCGTACAGCAGGCGCAGGTAGTCGTGGATTTCGGTGACGGTGCCCACCGTCGAGCGCGGATTGTGCGAGGTGGCCTTCTGCTCGATGGAAATGGCCGGCGACAGGCCCTCGATCAGGTCGACGTCGGGCTTCTCCATCAACTGCAGGAACTGGCGGGCGTAGGCGGACAGGGATTCGACATAGCGGCGTTGGCCTTCGGCATACAGGGTGTCAAAGGCGAGCGAGGACTTGCCCGAGCCGGACAGACCGGTGATGACGATCAGCTTGTTGCGCGGCAAATCCAGATTGATGTTCTTCAGATTGTGCGTGCGGGCGCCGCGAATGCGAATTTGTTCCATGTTTTGCCTTGCTTTCAAGAGGTGGTGCGAGGCCGGCGCGCGCTAAAAAGAGCGATAACGGGGCCAAAACGGGTCAACCTGACACTATAGCTGGCTTTCAATACTTGCGCGTGATGCCAGACCGGCCACAGCGGGACAGGGCAATGCGCGCCGATTTGACGCAGCTCTTGAGGGTGACGATAAATACTGTATATAATACCAGTATTCCGCTATACAGTTTCGCCGTGAACACAAATTTTGGCGCTGCCGGGCCGCGTCCGGCAGGTCGATATTTGGTCGCCTCGGCGGTGCCTTGGCATATAATCGCGGTTTAGCATTTACTAAACAGCCCGCCCACGGCGGCCGCCGTTATTCAGGAGTTTTTACATGGCATCAGTCAACAAAGTCATCATCGTCGGCAATCTGGGTCGCGATCCGGAAATTCGCTACATGCCTAGCGGTGACGCGATCGCCAACATCGCGGTGGCGACCTCGTACAAGTCGAAAGACCGCAACACCGGCGAGCAGAAAGAGCTCACCGAATGGCACCGCATCTCCTTCTTCGGCCGCCTGGCTGAAATCGTCGGCCAGTACCTGAAAAAAGGTTCCTCGGTCTACGTCGAAGGCCGCCTGCAGACCCGCAAGTACACCGACAAAGACGGCGTCGAGAAATACGCGACCGACATCATCGCCGAGCAGATGCAAATGCTGGGTGGCCGTCAAGGCATGGGTGGTGGCGACGGCATGGACGACGGCGGCGGTTACGACGCCCCGGCGCCTAGCCGTCCGGCCCCGCCGCCGCGTCCGCAGCAGCAAGCCCCGGCCCCGCGCCCAGCGCCGAAGCCGGCGCCGAACTTCTCGGACATGGATGACGACATCCCGTTCTGATACCGAGTCAATTTGATTCTGTAAAAGAAACCCTGTAACTCGCTGAAGTTACAGGGTTTTTTTGTATTTAGGACAATATGGGAAGTCCAGTATTTCTTCATTAGGTACACTTTTACCCTACATATTATTAGGGTATGATGCAACTTGGACTGCAGTCCTACTGCCTGTTGGATTGAGGACTTTCGTAATGAACAAGGTCGAGGCCATCAACAAACTTGCCATGCTGGATCGCGTGGGAGCGTACGTTCTCACCAAAGGCGACCTCGCCAAGGCCTTCCCGGACGAGAAGGAGAAGGCCTTCGAGAAGTCACTACAGCGCCTGGTCGCAGATGGGATTCTGCAGCGGGTGGCCAAGGGAATTTACGTGAACGCCATGGCCAGGTCCAAGAAGGGCAACGTCATCGAGGACATCGCCGCAGTGCTTCGCCGGGGACACTTCTCCTATGTGAGCAGAGAGTCAATGCTGTCCGAATATGGTGTCATTTCCCAAGTACCCACCAGCCGCATCACACTCATGACCACGGGGGCGAATGGCTTCTATGAGACTCCGTATGGCACCATCGAGTTCACGCACACGAAGCGCCGGCCGGCAGAACTCATCCAGCGCACGGTCAATGTGCAAGGGCGGCCGTTGCGCATCGCCACCAAGCAGGCTGCGGTGGCCGACCTCATGCGCGCCGGCCGCAATACCAACATGATCGACATGACCGAACTTGCCGATGCCTGAAAATTTCAGAGAGCTGGTCGACGTGGTGATGCAGCAACCCGGTCACACAGCCATGCGCCCCGTAGTGGAGAAGGAAATCCTCCACTACGATATTTTTTACGCCCTTGATGCGGCAGGTTTGCTCAAGGATTTGGTCTTCCAGGGCGGCACCTCGCTGCGCCTGTGTCGCGGCTCGAGTCGCTTCAGCGAAGACCTTGATTTCGCCGGCGGACGCGACTTCACCTCGCAAAAAATGGTCGCCATCAAGGCCTGCCTTGAGAAGCACATCGGTGCACGATACGGGTTGCTGGTCGAGGTCAAGGAGCCGAGGGAGATGGCGACCTCGCCCGACTATGAGAACGTCCGCGTCGACAAGTGGCAGGTGAGCGTTGAAACCTCGCCCAAACAACAGCACCTACCGCGTCAGCGCATCAAGATCGATATCGCCAACGTCCCCGCGCATACACGCGAGTTGCTTCCCCTCCGCCAGAACTATGACTTCCTACGGGGCTATGGCCAGGTGCTGGTCAATGTCGAGACGGTGGACGAAATCCTGGCAGACAAGCTCATCGCCTTTCCCGCCTCTGTCAAAAATATCCGCTACCGCGACATATGGGACATCGCCTGGCTTCAACAGCAGGGCGCCAAGCTGGTTCCGGCGCTCGTCGAGCGCAAGATCGCGGACTACCACATTGAGGACTACGCGCAACTGCTTGGGGATGCGATCGATAGGCTTCCCGGCCTCATCGACGGAAAACCCTTCATTGCCCAGATGACCCGCTTCATCGACGCGGACACGCTCGCGCGGACGCTGCGAGAACCCAAGTTCGCGGAGTACCTCAAGGGTACGGTTGGCCAGATACTCAAAGCGATGGCAGCCCACCTCAACAATACGGGTAACGATGCAGGCCATGGCTTCAGGATGTAGCGGTGACGCCGTTGGTTCCAAACGTCGATAAATAGCAGCGCAACAAAGTCCTGTAACTTATTGAAGTTACGGGGTTTTTTGCTTTCTTGTTGATTTTGCTCAATAAGCGCCGCAATCCGGCTTGAATTGTCGTAATTGCAACCGCTCAGCGCCCCCAAACTGCTATGTTGGTCGGCATTGCACCTTGACCACCATGTGCAAGCCACCCACTCACCCGAAGGGAAGCGCATCATGAGCAAACGGAAAAATACGGTCCTATCGACGATGTTGGGCGCCGTTGGCGCGCTGCTGTTGTCGGCCATGCCGGTCTGCGCCAGCGCCGCCGGCGCGCCGGCCTTGCTATCGTATGGGGCGGTCAAGCCTACCGTCGCCGGCATCTCGTCGGGCGGCTTCATGGCGGTGCAAATGTCGATCGCCTATTCGCAGACCTTCACCGGCGCGGCGGTGTTCGCCGGCGGGCCTTACTACTGCGCGGTGGCCAATGTCGACGTCGCCACCACTACCTGCATGCAGAACAATCCGGCGATCAACCACACCGGCCTCAATGTCCTCGAGACGGACACCACCTTGTGGGCCAGCAGCGGCTGGATCGACCCGACCAGCAACTTGGCGCAGCAGAAAATCTACCTGTATTCCGGCACCAACGACACGGTGGTGGTGCAGCCCGTCGTCACCTGGTTGCAGACCTACTACCAGCACTATACGTCCGCCGGCAACATCGCCTACAACAACAAGTCCGCCGCCGAGCATTCCTGGGTGACCTGGAAGGCGGCCACCGGCGGCACCTGGAGCGGCAGCGGGCCGAACACCGTGGTCAACGCCTGCACCTTCAAGGGCTCGCCCTTCATCAACAACTGCGGCAACGATCCCGAACACGACATGATCAAGCAGATGTACGGCTCGGTCGTCGGGCGTGCGGCGACGGCGTCCGGCACCATGGTTCCCTTCGACCAGACGGCCTTCGTGCCCTTCGGCGCGGCCAGCGCCTACAGCGTCGACAACACCGGCTACGTCTACGTGCCGACCTACTGCGCGGCCAACGCCGGCTGCAAGGTGGTTGTCGCGCTGCATGGCTGCCTGCAGGGTTACGGCGTGATCGGCAACGGCTTCATCAACAACAGCGGACTGAACGAGTACGCGGACACCAACAAACTGCTGATCGTCTATCCGCAATTGATCGTTTCGTCCGCCATTCCGTTCAATCCGCAGGGTTGCTGGGACTTCTGGGGCTACACCGGCCCCAGTATCCCTTGCAGAGCGGGGTGCAGCCGGCCATGATCAAGGCCATGGTCGATACGGTGATGGGCGCCCACTACTAGGCCAGTTCGCCGCGAGAGCGGATCAAGAAAAACCCCGGCGGCCGCAGGCTGGCCGGGGTTTTTTCGTAGCTTAATGCGCGATGGCGATCTTGCCGAAGTGGCGGCCGCCGGCGGCCAGTTCGGCATACGCGGCGGCGGTCTCTTCGATGTCGAACACGCGGTCGATCACCGGCACGATGCGGTGCGCGGCGATGGCGCGCGCCGCCTCGGCCAGGTCGGCCACCGATCCGGTGTTGTTGCCGACGATGCGCAGCGCCTTGACGATGATCGGCAGCAGGTCGATCGGCGCCGCCGTGCCGCCGACGAAGCCGACCGTGAACACCGTGCCGCCCACCGCCGCCGCGTTGAGCGAGCGGGCGATGGTGGCGCCGCCCACCGTCTCCACCACCAGGTCGGCGCCGCGCCCGCCGGTCAGCCTCAACACCTCCTCGTCCCAGGCCGGCGTGGCGCGGTAGTTAGTCAGCTGGTCGGCGCCGAGTTGGCGGGCGCGTTCCAGCTTGTCGTCGGACGAGGAGGCCAGGACCACCGTGGCACCGTGCGCCTTGGCGAACTGCAGGGCGAAGATGCTGACGCCGCCCGTGCCCAACACCAGCACCACGGCGCCGGGCCGCAACTGCGCCGAGCGCACGGCGTTCCAGGCCGTGGTCGCGGCGATCGGCAGGGCGGCGCCGTGGACGAAGTCGAGGTGGGCGGGCAGGGCCACCAGGCTGCTGGCGGGCACGGCGACGTACTCGGCCAGCGAGCCGGGCAGGGAGATGCCGCGCAGCGCCGCCACGTTGTGCGGCGTGATGGCGCCGCCCAGCCAGTTCGGCATGAAGTGCGGCACCACGCGCTCGCCCACCTTCCAGCCGTCGACGCCGTCGCCCAGCGCGGCGATCTCGCCGGCGCCGTCGGCCACCGGGATCATGGGGAAGCTGGCGCCGGGGAAGTTGCCGGTGGCGATGGCGACGTCGACAAAGTTCAGGCTGGCGGCGCGCAGGCGCAGCAGCACCTCGCCGCGCGCGGCCTTGGGTTCGGGCAGTTCGGTGCGGCGGAAGGCGTCGAGCGCGGGGGCGGTGAGTTGAATGGCTTTCATGTTTTTTTCTCGGAAGTGGAAAATTGTGGATGGAACTGCCCAACGGCGCGAACAGAAGGTCACCAAGCGAGTGATGTCCTCCGCCTCGTCGAAGTAGCTTGCTTGTGCCGCGTGCAAGCAAGGCTCCAGTGTTATTTAAAATCTATTCGAGATAAACTGCTTGATACTTGAGTGATTTGAAAGCGGGAGTGTTGAATGGATTTGCTCGACAGCATGAAGGTCTACGTCGCGGCGGCCGAAAAAGGCAGCCTCAGCGCCGCCGCCACGGCCTGCGGCATCTCGGCGACGATGGCCGGCAACCATCTGCGCACGCTGGAAAAGCGGTTGGGCATGCGCCTGCTCAACCGCACCACGCGGCGCCAGCACCTGACCGCCTTCGGCGAGGACTACTACCTGCGCTGCAAGGAAATTCTCCGTCTGGTGGCGGAAACCGACGCCCAGGCGCAGCAGATGCAACTGGCGCCGGCCGGCCAGTTGCGCATCAGCGCCCCGGTCACCTTCGGCACCGAGGCGCTGATGCCGGCGCTGCGCGACTACCTCGACCGCTATCCCGACGTCAGCGTCGACGTCGCCCTGTGCGACCGCGTGGTCGACCTGGTCGAGGAGGGCTTCGAGGCGGCCATCCGCATCGGCCAGCTGCCCGACTCGGCGCTGATCGCCAAGCCGCTGGCGCCGTACCGGATGATGATGTGCGCCTCGCCCGACTACCTGGCGCGGCGCGGCACGCCGGCCGTGCCGGAGGATCTCAGCCGCCACGAGTGCCTGTCGTTTGCCCCCTCGGTGCTGGCGCATTGGCGCTTGAGCGACCAGGACGGCACCAGCCGCGTGCCCATTTCGGGCCGCCTGCAGGTCAACCACGGCCAGGCGCTGCGGGTGGCCGCCTTGCATGGCCTGGGCATCGTGCTGCAACCGGCGATTCTGTTGCAGGCCGATGTGCGCGACGGCCGCCTGGTGCGCCTGTTCCCCGAGCATGAGCTGGCCAGCCGGCCGATGAGCGTGGTTTATCTACCGGACCGCTATCGCTCGCCCAAGTTGCGCAGTTTTGTCGATTTTCTGACGGAGCGTTTCCAGGAGAACTAAAACATTTCCCACAATGTGGTGGAAAATTGCTAGGATTGCAATTTTCATTCTTGATAATTTCTCGGCACGGCGGCCCGCCACCGTCTCGCCTCACCATGACAGGAACCGCCTATGAACCGCAGCAAGAAACTCCTCCCGCAGCGCGCCGCCTCGCTGGCCGCCTGTGCCGTCCTGGGGCTGCTGCTGAACGCCTGCGGTGGCGGTGGCGCCGGCGGCAATTCAAGCCCGCCGGTGCCGGTGCCGGTGCCGCCCAACGATACCGAGCGCTGGGTCATCGCGCCGGCGGCCGAGGTGGGCATGGACGGCGCCATGCTCGGCCGCGCCGTCAGCGAGTTGCCGGCGCCGGCTGTGCACGGCATGGCCAGCATGCTGGTGCTGCGCCACGGCAAGCCGGTGCTGGAGCAGTACTGGAACGGCTACAACAAGGACACGCTGCACGACCTGCGCTCGGCCACCAAGAGCATCACCTCGCTGCTGGTCGGCATCGCCATCGACCAGCGCCTGGTCGCCAGCATCGACGATCCGATCAGCAAGTACCTGGGCGCGGCCTATCCGGGCGCACCGGCCCTGAAGCAGAACATCACCCTGGCCAACGTGTTGACGATGAGCAGCGGCCTGGCCTGCGACGACCGCGACGCCGGCTCGCCGGGCAACGAGGACAAGATGTACCCCACCACCGACTGGGTCGGCTTCTTCGTCAACCTGCCGCAGCGCGCCGCGCCCGGCGGCGAGGGCCACTATTGCACCGCCGGCGTGGTGGCGCTGGGGCGCGTGGTCGCCGAGGCGAGCAAGCAGTCGATCCCGGCGTTCGCCAGCGCCGGCCTGTTCAATCCGCTGGGCATCACGCAGGCGCGCTGGGCCGACTTCGACAACCACCGCCAGACCGACACCGGCGGCCACCTGCAACTGCGCCCGCGCGACCTGGCCAAGCTGGGCCAGCTGGTGCTGCAAGGCGGCGTGTGGGAGGGCAAGCAGGTGGTGTCGGCCGACTGGATCGCCCGCTCGACCGGCAAGCAGGCCCTCATCGACAACGGCTGGAAATACGGCTACCTGTGGTGGTTGCACTTCGAGCAGGTGGGCGGCAAGCAGGTGACCATGAGCTTCGCCTGGGGCAACGGCGGGCAGATGATCTTCATCATCCCCGAGGCGGACCTGGTGGTCGTCTTCACCGGCGAGAACTACAACTCGGACAAGGCCGAGCGGCCCTTCGACATCCTGCGCAACTACGTGCTGCCGGCCATACAGAAGCCCTGATTTGTCGCTATCATGCGGGGCGAGGGCGGCAGCGGCCGCCCGTGGACACAGGAAAGGGTGCCGATGATGGCGGAATTTGAAAAGTGGTTGGCCCGGGTGCTGTTGTTGAACGGCGTGTTGACCGTCGCCGTGGTGTTCGGCCTGCTCGGGCCGGCGCACGAGGACGGCGCGCTGGCCGGGCTGGTGTTGGCCGCCGCGCTCGGTTGCGTGTCGGCGGCGCTGTGCCTGCGCGGGCGCGCCGCCGGCCTGTGGGGGGGCGTGTTGTACTACGGCCTGCAAGTGCTCAGCTACTATCCGCACGACGGCGGGCGCGCCTTCAGCGTCAAGGCCGGCACCAGTATCGGCGTGGTGCTGCAGTTGCACGGCGCCACGCTGGTACTCAATCTGATCGCCGCCACCCTGTTGGCGGCGACCGCGCTGGTGCTGGTCCGCCGTCGCTCGGCGGCGCCGACACGGCCGTGAACGGGTGTTGTAGGATCGTCTTTTTACGGCCTGAAATATTATCTAAAAGTCATTAATGAGCTTACAATAACTCTCAAGCCAGCTATCCTTGGGAGTGTCAGCATGAAGAGAATGATCGTCGTGTCGTTGCTGTTGTTGCTGTCGAACCAGTGCTTGGCGGCCAGCTTGACGCCGCAGGAACAGGACATGCTGACCAGCCTGCGCGAGTTGTACAGCAAGCAGATCGGCCGCCAGCCGACGCCCGAGGAGGAGCAGAAGATGCTCGAGCAGTGGCGCGCGACGAGTTTGAACATGCTGGCCCGACTGGGCGGCCTGGCCAGCCTGGCCAACGGCGGCGCGCAGCAAGCCGCCGCGCAACAGGGCTATCCGGCGCAGCAGCAGCAGGGCTTTGCCGCGCAGCCGGCCGGCGCCGGCGCCAGCATCACCGAGGAGGCGCTGGCGCAAAGGCTGGCCGCGCTCGGCCCGGCCAAGCCCAACCTGAAGATCGAGGGCGCGCGCGACGGCTTTGAAGATAGGCGGCGCCACCTTCCTCGATCCGGAAGGGCAGATCAAGACCTACGCCTACGACGTGCTGAGCGGCGACATCAGCTACACCGTGCGCACCGGCGACGGCCTGAGCTACAAATACCTGCGCGCCGGCAGCGACGCCGAACCGGTCACCTTCGCCACCGGCCGCCAGTCCGGCGCCGGCTGGCAGGTCAACACCGTCACCGGCAAGACCTTCAGCGGCGACACGGCGATGCCCTTGGCGCGCGGCTTCATCGTGGCGCGCGCCGGCTCGCTGTTCCGCTACGAGCCGGGCAAGGGCGCCAAGGGCGCCGCCGTACCGGAGGGTTGGAATGTCACGCCCTTCCAGCGCGGCAACGTCGGCGTGACGCGCTACGTGATGCTCGAGCGCGCCAAGCCGGCCGACGAAACGCGCGGCAGCCTGGCCTCTGTGATCAACTCCTTCAAGAGCCTGGGCGCGGTGGCCGGCTTGTCCAACAAGGAGGACTACGCGTTGATGAACCTGGACAGCGGCAAGCTGCACCTGCTCAACGTGCAGGTCAGCGGCAAGAACCGCACGGTGATGGGCAACTGCCAGAAGCGCAACAACTTCGTCAACGACTGCGCCTCGATGGCCAGCTTCGAGTCGCTCTACAGCGACACCGGCCGCAACTTCGGCCACTACTACTGGAAGGCCGACTGGTACGCCACGCCGTCCGGCCCGATCGCGGTGACGATGGAGAACGGCGTGGCCGACGTCTACGTGCTCGACCTGGAGTCGGGCAAGAAGGTGTCGGCCTTCCATCGCGGCCTGGGCATCAGCACCATGGACGTGGCCCAGGCGCCGGACGGCACGGTGGCGATCAAGGCCAACTGGGCCTTCGAGGACCACCAGCTCGACGACGCGGCGAAGTTCCTGCGCGAAAGCACGGCCGTGGCCGAGTCCGAAACGACCCAGCGCTGAGCCGCGCCGGCCGGCGGCGGCGCGGCCGCCAGCCGGCGCCATGCGCTCGCTCAACTGAGCCTTTCGGCCAGATTGGCAGAAATGTCATAAAATGCCCGGATTCGTTGCTCACCGGACACGGTCCTCCTCATGACATCTCGCAAGCACCTCGCCGCCGCCGCCGTAGTGGCCGTGGCCGCCCTCGGCGCCGCCGCCTTCCTCTACCTGAAAACCCCGCCGCCGGCCGGCGCGGCCGGCAGCGCCGCCAGCCAGCCGGGCAGCGCGCAAAACGTGCCGCCGGCGCTGCTCGACCTGCTCGCCGCCCACCGCAAGATCATCGTCCTGCTGGCCGACGAGCAGAGCATGAGCGCCGCCGACAAGCAGGCCGCCAGCCAGGTCGGCCAGTCGCTGTTCCACGAGAACCTGGAGCGCCTGGCCGCCATCGAGCTGCAGCTGCGGCAGATGCGCGCCCTGCCGGCGGCCCAGCGCGACGCCGCCACCGACGCCATGCTGGCCTGGATCGAGTCGGCCGCCGACCTGTACGACGCCGACCGCCTGGCCTTCCGCGAAGTGCTGCTGAGCCTGCAAAAGCTGGCCGCCGCCGACCAGACGCTGCCGGCCATCAAGCTGCACAAGCGGGTCGGCGAAGACCTCGCCGCGCTGGAGGACATCGAGAAGCAGTACGACAAGGAGCTCAAGGACATCTTCGGCCGCTTCGACAGCCGCGCCATCGTGCCCAAGCGCGAGCGCTGGGACGACTACGTCGCCCATCTGCGCAAGCTGTACAGCCGTGAGCAGATCATGAAGGACTACGGCGTCATCGTGCCCTACGCCGAGCCGCCGGCCGCCGCCGGCGACGGCGCGGCGTCCGCGTCGGCAGCGGCGTCCGCATCGGCCTCCACCGCCGCAGCGGCGCCGGCGCCGGGCAAGGAGATCTTCGGCAACGCGCTGCCGCCCAAGACCGTGGTGCTGACCTTCGACGACGGTCCGCACGGCAGCTACACCGAGGAGATCGCCGCCATCCTCAAGCAATACAACGTGCCCGGCGTGTTCTTCCAGGTCGGCCGCAACCTGGGCAAGCTCGACGCCCAAGGCAAGGAGATCCCCGGCAAGTCCGCCGCCACCAGCCGCCAACTGCTCGACGCCGGCCACGCCGTCGGCAACCACAGCTACAGCCACGCCCTGCTGTCCAAGCAGAGCGGCGACCAGCTGTACGGCGAGATCGCCCACACCGACCAGATGCTCAAGTCGGTCGACGCGCGCCGCTCGAGCCTGTTCCGCTTCCCCTACGGCGCCCACAACGCCGACGCCTGGCCATCCTGGCCAAGCTGGGCCTGCGCTCGGTGATGTGGAACGTCGACTCGCTCGACTGGGCCGACCCGGTGCCCAACTCGATCGCCAACCGCGTGCTGACCACGCTGGGCAAGGAGCAGCGCGGCATCGTGCTGTTCCACGACATCCACGCCCGCAGCGTCAAGGCGCTGCCGATGGTGCTCGACAAGCTGATCGCCGACGGCTACAGCTTCGCCGGCTGGAACGGCAGCGAGTTCACCGTGGCGCGCGGCGCCAAGCCGGAGCCGGACAAGGTGGCGCCGAGCAGCGGCTACGCCAACAGCTACGCCGTGGTGATCGGCGTCAACGATTACCAGAAGTGGCCCAAGCTGCAGTACGCCGTGCAGGACGCCAACGCCATCCGCGACACCCTGGTGACCCGCTTCGGCTTCGACCGCAACAAGGTCTTCTCGCTGAGCAACGGCGAGGCCACCCGCAACAACATCCTGGCGGTGTTCCACGACAAGCTGGCCGACGCCCAGTTGAAGAAGGACGACCGCGTCTTCGTCTTCTTCGCCGGCCACGGCGCCACCCGCCAGCTCAGCTCGGGGCGCAACCTGGGCTACATCATCCCGGTCGACTCCGACCCCAACCAGGTCAGCGTCGACGCCATTCCGATGACCGACCTGCAGAACATCGCCGAGAGCCTGAACGCCAAGCACGTGCTGTTCCTGATGGACGCCTGCTACAGCGGGCTGGGCCTGACGCGCGGCGGCGGCAACGCCGCCTTCCTGCGCGACAACGCGCGGCGCATGGGCCGGCAGATGCTGACGGCCGGCGGCGCCGACCAGATGGTGGCCGACGGCGGCCCCGGCGGCCATTCGGTGTTCACCTGGACGGTGTTGCAGGCGCTGGGCGGCAAGGCCGACCTGAACGGCGACGGCGTCATCACCGCCACCGAGCTGGCCGCCTACGTGGCGCCGGCGGTGGCCAGCGTGTCGCAACAGACGCCGGCCTTCGGCAGCCTGCCCGGTTCCGAGGGCGGCGAGTTCGTCTTCCAGCTGCCGGTCGAGGCCGAGTTCCTCAGCGCCCAGACGGGCCAGCTGTCGAGCGAGGCGATCGCCCTCAACAGCAAGCTCGACACCGGGCGCCAGCAGCAGGCCGAGGGCAAGGCGGTGGTGCTGAAGAACCTGCAGGGCGGCGAGCTGAAGATCGAGGCGGCCAAGCCGGTCGACGCCTCGGCCCGCCAGCTGGCGCAGCGCGCCAACGACAAGGGCTTGCAGCTGTACAAGGAGAAGCAGTACGCCCAGGCCGAGGCGGCCTTCACCGAGGCGCTCAAGTTCCGTCCCGACTTCGGCCTGGCCGCCAACAACCTCGGCTTCGTCTTCTACAAGCAGGAGAAGTACGCCGAGGCGGCGCGCTGGTTCGAGAACACCCTGCAGATCGACACCTCGCGCGCCATCGCCTACCTCAACCTGGCTGACGCGCGCATGCGCCTGGGCGAGGCCGACAAGGCGAAAAAGGCCTACACCAGCTTCATCGAGCTGGCGCCCAACCACGCCAACGCCGGCTACGCCCGCGAGCAGCTGAAGAAGCTCGGCTGAGGACGCCGGGCTGAGGCCGGCGCGGCCGCCGCCGTCCCGGCCATGGCGCGGGACGGCGCTCCGCTCAGGCGGGCGGGCGCAGGAACTGCTGGCTGAGGAAGTTGGCGATGCGGGTCTGGGTGCCGTCCAGGTAGGGGATGTTCATGTGGTCGGAGTCGGGCACGGTCTCGTCGGCGTGCAGGCGGCCCAGGCGGGCCACCAGCTGGTCGGTGTGCGAGTGCGGCACGATGTCGTCGCTGGCGGCGCGCAGCACGTAGGTCGGCGCCATCAGGGCGGCGGCGTACTTGACCGATTCGAAGCGGTGGCGCAGCACGTATTCGATCGGCAACGCGCGGAAGCGCCGCTTGGCGATCGCCAGCAAGGAGTCGTAGGGCGTGATGAGGACGATGGCGCGGGCGTCGCGCTCCAGCGCCACCTGCACCGCCACGCCCGAGCCCAGGCTGCGGCCGACCACGGCGATGCGGCGCGGGTCGACATGGTGGTGCTGGCCCAGCCAGTCGTACAGCATGCGGCCGTCCTCGACCATGTGGTGCTCGGCCGGGTCGCCGTGCGAGTCGCCGTAGCCGCGGTAGTTGACCGCCAGCACGGCCATGCCGGGGAACAGCTTGCCGGCGTCGCGCGCCACCCACGACACCTCCTCCGAGCGGCCGCCGAAGTACACCACGGCCGGATGCGGCCCCAGCGCGGCCGGCGTCATCAGCCAGCCGGACAGGCGCGTGCCGTCCTTCGAGCGCAGCACGATGGGGCGGGTGCGGTGGCCGCTGCTGGCCGGCCGTTCGACCTCGCGCTTGACGGTGGGATTGAACACCAGGCGGCGCTGGTTGGCCGCCACCGCCGCCGTCATCGCCAGCCACAGCATGCTGGCCACGCCGGCAACCCCGGCCAGTTTTTTCGAGTTATCCATGCGTTCAACTCTACACCCATGGCTGAGATGCGCTGTGCGCTGGCGAACAAAAAAGCCCGCCGAACCCCGCGCCGCCCATGCGCCGCCGGCGCCCCTGTACCGTATTTGCAACGGCGCCGCCGCGCGCCGCGTGGTGCATCCGGCACTGGATATTTCTTTTTGATAATGCGGCAATCCCCTAAACAGGCCATGGCGGGGCGGCCGGCCACCGGCGGGAAGTTGGGTGGCGGCAACGTCCGGCGGCCGCCGTCATCGTCCGGTCATTTCTCTGCGGCAAAGTATCGGGATCGCCGATGTTTCCCCTGTGAATCAAGGCGCGCGGCCGCGGCGGCCGCCGGCGGCGCGTCGCGGCGGCCGCCGCGAAGTGGTTTTTTTGACACTGTTGAGGCCGGCTAAAACTTGTTCGAAAATCAGGTTGCACGCAGGAGACAGGCCGGTAAAAACGTTCTCGTGGGAAATTATTTACGATATACTCGCGGTTCGTATTCCGCCTGTCTCTGGTCCGCCCGGCGACATGCGCAGTGTGCAAGAGGAAATTGCCCTATGTAAACAAGTTTACTTAATGAAAGTGCGGGATTGGTCGCTTTGTACCGAAGCGCGTCGCCATTCCCCTCTTTACCCGAGCGCAATGGACTACAGTGAATTATTGATTTTGAAGCAATAAGATAAAGTTGAAGTTAAGCAAGATCCCGGCTTTCGTTTACTCAAGTTAACTTTTTTGTTGACGTTAAGAATGGAAAGCAGGGCTTTCTTGCGGCCGTCGCTTCGGCATGGCAAATAAAACAGAGTGAAAAATTGGCAATGTGCCAGCGGTAGTGAGGAGGAGCCCCAGGGAGAAGTCCCGCTCGGCTCCGTCTCTTATCTTGACTGAATTCAGGTAGTACCCCCCAAGGAGAATGGAAATGAGCCTCGTAACCAGCATGTCAACCGACCAGATCGCAAGTCTGTCGACCCAAACAATTGCAAGTCTGGCGACTGCTGATATCGCAGGCCTGAACACCGCCCAGTTCCGCGCCCTGACGACCGACCAGGTCGTCGCGCTGAACACCAACCACATCGCGGTGCTCACCACCAACCAGCTGGCCAACGCCATCACCACCGACCAGATCGTCGCGCTGTCGTCCAGCCAGGCCGCCATCCTCAGCTCGGCGCAAGCGTCGGCGCTGTCGACCAGCGCCTTCGCCGCCCTCGAGACGGGCGACTTCGCCGCGCTGAAGACGGCCACCGTCGCCGGCCTGAGCACCAACGCCCTGCGCGCCATGACCACCGACCAGGCCGTCGCGCTGACCACCGCCCAGGCCAACGCGCTGGGCACCGCCCAAGTCGCCTCGCTGAGCACCGGCGTGCTGGCCGCGCTGGAAACGGCCGACCTGGTGGCCATCAAGACCGCCGCCATCGCCGCCCTGCAGACCGCCCAGCTGGTCTCGCTGACCACCGACCAGATCACCAGCCTGAGCAGCGGCCAGATCGGCGCCCTGAGCACCCTGGCCCTGTCGGCCGGCCTGACCACCGACCAGGTGGTGGCCCTGACCTCGAGCCAGATCGCCGTGTTGAACTCGGCCCAGGTCGGCGCCATGGCCACCGCCTCGGTCGCCGCCATCGAGACCGCCGACATCGGCGCGCTCAAGACCGCCGTCATCGCCTCGCTGAAAACCGCCCAGATGGTCTCGCTGACCACCGACCAGATCGCCGCGCTGAGCGCCGTCCAGGCCGCCGCCATCTCGACCGCCAACATGGCCGCGCTGGGCACCGACCAGGTGGTGGCGCTGACCACCGCCCAGGCCGCCGCGCTGAGCTCGCAACAAGTGGCCGCGCTGAGCACCAACGGCATCGCCGCCCTGCAGACCGAGGGCACCTGGCCGCGCTGAAGACCGCCGCCATCGCCGGCCTGTCGACCAACCAGGCCAAGGCCCTGACCACCGACCAGATCGTCGCCCTGAGCACCGCCCAGGCCGCCTCGCTCAACAGCGCCCAGGTCGCCGGCCTGAGCACCGACGCCGTCGCCGCGCTGGAAACGGCCGACCTGGTGGCCATCAAGACCGCCGCCATCGCCGCCCTGACCACCAACCAGGTCGTCGCCCTGACCACCGGCCAGGTGACCAGCCTGACCACCGCCCAAGTCGCCTCGCTGACCACCAACCAGATCGGCTCCTCGCTGAGCACCGACCAAGTGGTGGCCCTGACCTCCGGCCAGCTGGGCGCGCTGAGCACCGCCCAGTTCGGCGCCCTGTCGACCAACAACATCGCCGCCATCGAGACGGCCGACATCGTCGGCCTGAAGACCTCGATCATCGCCGCGCTGAAGACGGCGCAGCTGGCCGCCCTGACCACCGACCAGTTGTCCAACATGACCACCGGCCAGATCGCCGCCATCACCACCGCCAACATGGCGGCGATGACCACCGACCAGATCGTCGCCCTGTCGTCCAACCAGGCCGGCGCGCTCAGCTCGGCCCAGGTCGGCGCGCTGTCGACCAACTCCATCGTCGCCCTGCAGACCGAGGACTTCGCCAACCTGAAGACGGCCGCCATCGCCGGCCTGTCGACCAACCAGGCCAGCGCCCTGACCACCGACCAGATCGTCGCCCTCAGCGTGGCCCAGGCCGGCGCGCTCAACAGCGCCCAGGTCGCCGGCTTGAGCACCAACTCCGTCGCCGCGCTGGAAACGGCCGACCTGGTGGCGATCAAGACCGCCGCCATCGCCGCCATGAGCACCAACCAGGTCGTCGCGCTGACCACCGGCCAGGTGTCCAGCCTCACCACCGCCCAAGTCGCCTCGCTGACCACCAACCAGATCGGCTCCTCGCTGAGCACCGACCAAGTGGTGGCCCTGACCTCCGGCCAGCTGGGCGCGCTCAGCAGCAACCAGTTCGGCGCGCTGTCGACCAACAACATCGCCGCCATCGAGACGGCCGACATCGTCGGCCTGAAGACCTCGATCATCGCCTCGTTGAAGACGGCCCAGCTGGCCGCGTTGACCACCGACCAGTTGTCCAACCTGACCACCGGCCAGATCAGCGCCGTCACCACCGCCAACATGGCGGCGATGACCACCGACCAGATCGTCGCCCTGTCGTCCAACCAGGCCGGCGCGCTCAGTTCGCAACAGGTCGCCGCGCTGTCGACCAACTCCATCGTCGCCCTGCAGACCGAGGACTTCGCCAACCTGAAGACGGCCGCCATCGCCGGCCTGTCGACCAACCAGACCGGCGCCCTGACCACCGACCAGATCGTCGCCCTGAGCACCGCCCAGGCCGCCGCGCTGAACAGCGCCCAGGTAGCCGGCCTGAGCACCAACGCCGTCGCCGCGCTGGAGACGGCCGACCTGGTGGCCATCAAGACCGCCGCCATCACCGCCATGAGCACCAACCAGGTCGTCGCCCTGACCACCGGCCAGGTGAGCAGCCTGAGCACCGCCCAGGTCGCCTCGCTGACCACCAACCAGATCGCTTCCTCGTTGAGCACCGACCAGGTGGTGGCGCTGTCGTCGGCCCAGTTCGCCGCCCTCAGCAGCAACCAGTTCGGCGCGCTGTCGACCAACAACATCGCCGCCATCGAGACGGCCGACATCGTCGGCCTGAAGACCTCGATCATCGCCTCGCTCAAAACGGCCCAGCTGGCCGCGCTGACCACCGACCAGTTGTCCAACCTGACCACCGGCCAGATCAGCGCCGTCACCACCGCCAACATGGCCGCGCTGACCACCGACCAGGTCGTCGCCCTGTCGTCCAACCAGGCCGGCGCGCTCAGCTCGCAACAGGTCGCCGCGCTGTCGACCAACTCCATCGTCGCCCTGCAGACCGAGGACTTCGCCAACCTGAAGACGGCCGCCATCGCCGGCCTGTCGACCAACCAGACCGGCGCGCTGACCACCGACCAGATCGTCGCCCTGAGCACCGCCCAGGCCGCCGCGCTGGGTAGCGCCCAGGTCGCCGGCCTGAGCACCAACGCCGTCGCCGCGCTGGAGACGGCCGACCTGGTGGCGATCAAAACCGCCGCCATCGCCGCCATGAGCACCAACCAGGTCGTCGCGCTGACCACCGGCCAGGTGAGCAGCCTGAGCACCGCCCAGGTCGCCTCGCTGACCACCAACCAGATCGCTTCCTCGTTGAGCACCGACCAGGTGGTGGCGCTGTCGTCGGCCCAGTTCGCCGCCCTCAGCAGCAACCAGTTCGGCGCCCTGTCGACCAACAACATCGCCGCCATCGAGACGGCCGACATCGTCGGCCTGAAGACCTCGATCATCGCCTCGCTCAAAACGGCCCAGCTGGCCGCGTTGACCACCGACCAGTTGTCCAACCTGACCACCGGCCAGATCAGCGCCGTCACCACCGCCAACATGGCGGCGATGACCACCGACCAGGTCGTCGCGCTGTCGTCCAACCAGGCCGGCGCGCTCAGCTCGCAGCAGGTCGCCGCGCTGTCGACCAACTCCATCGTCGCCCTGCAGACCGAGGACTTCGCCAACCTGAAGACGGCCGCCATCGCCGGCCTGTCGACCAACCAGACCGGCGCCCTGACCACCGACCAGATCGTCGCCCTGAGCACCGCCCAGGCCGGCGCGCTGAACAGTGCCCAGGTCGCCGGCCTGAGCACCAACGCCGTCGCCGCGCTGGAGACGGCCGACCTGGTGGCGATCAAAACCGCCGCCATCGCCGCCATGAGCACCAACCAGGTCGTCGCCCTGACCACCGGCCAGGTGAGCAGCCTGAGCACCGCCCAGGTCGCCTCGCTGACCACCAACCAGATCGGCTCGAGCCTGAGCACCGACCAGGTGGTGGCGCTGTCGTCGGCCCAGTTCGCCGCCCTCAGCAGCAACCAGTTCGGCGCCCTGTCGACCAACAACATCGCCGCCATCGAGACGGCCGACATCGTCGGCCTGAAGACCTCGATCATCGCCTCGTTGAAGACGGCCCAGCTGGCCGCCCTGACCACCGACCAGTTGTCCAACCTGACCACCGGCCAGATCGCCGCCGTCACCACCGCCAACATGGCGGCGATGACCACCGACCAGATCGTCGCCCTGTCGTCCAACCAAGCCGGCGCGCTCAGCTCGCAACAGGTCGCCGCGCTGTCGACCAACAGCATCGTCGCCCTGCAGACCGAGGACTTCGCCAACCTGAAGACGGCCGCCATCGCCGGCCTGTCGACCAACCAGACCGGCGCGCTGACCACCGACCAGATCGTCGCCCTGAGCACCGCCCAGGCCGGCGCGCTGAACAGTGCCCAGGTCGCCGGCCTGAGCACCAACGCCGTCGCCGCGCTGGAGACGGCCGACCTGGTGGCGATCAAAACCGCCGCCATCGCCGCCATGAGCACCAACCAGGTCGTCGCGCTGACCACCGGCCAGGTGAGCAGCCTGAGCACCGCCCAGGTCGCCTCGCTGACCACCAACCAGATCGGCTCGAGCCTGAGCACCGACCAGGTGGTGGCGCTGTCGTCGGCCCAGTTCGCCGCCCTCAGCAGCAACCAGTTCGGCGCCTTGTCGACCAACAACATCGCCGCCATCGAGACGGCCGACATCGTCGGCCTGAAGACCTCGATCATCGCCTCGCTCAAAACGGCCCAGCTGGCCGCGTTGACCACCGACCAGTTGTCCAACCTGACCACCGGCCAGATCAGCGCCGTCACCACCGCCAACATGGCGGCGATGACCACCGACCAGATCGTCGCCCTGTCGTCCAACCAGGCCGGCGCGCTCAGCTCGCAACAGGTCGCCGCGCTGTCGACCAACTCCATCGTCGCCCTGCAGACCGAGGACTTCGCCAACCTGAAGACGGCCGCCATCGCCGGCCTGTCGACCAACCAGACCGGCGCGCTGACCACCGACCAGATCGTCGCCCTGAGCACCGCCCAGGCCGGCGCGCTGAACAGTGCCCAGGTCGCCGGCCTGAGCACCAACGCCGTCGCCGCGCTGGAGACGGCCGACCTGGTGGCGATCAAAACCGCCGCCATCGCCGCCATGAGCACCAACCAGGTCGTCGCGCTGACCACCGGCCAGGTGAGCAGCCTGAGCACCGCCCAGGTCGCCTCGCTGACCACCAACCAGATCGGCTCGAGCCTGAGCACCGACCAGGTGGTGGCGCTGTCGTCGGCCCAGTTCGCCGCCCTCAGCAGCAACCAGTTCGGCGCGCTGTCGACCAACAACATCGCCGCCATCGAGACGGCCGACATCGTCGGCCTGAAGACCTCGATCATCGCCTCGTTGAAGACGGCGCAGTGGGCCGCCCTGACCACCGACCAGTTCACCAACCTGACCACCGGCCAGGTGGCGGCGATCACCACCGCCAACATCGCCTCGCTGACCACCGACCAGGTCGTCTCGCTGCGTTCCGACCAGGCCGGCGCGCTCAGCTCGCAACAGGTCGCCGCGCTGTCGACCAACGACATCGTCGCCCTTGAAACGGCCGACTTCGCCGCGCTGCGCACCGCCGCCATCGGCGGTCTGTCGACCAACCAGGCCAAGGCCCTGACCACCGACCAGGTCGTCGCCCTGACCGTGGCCCAGGCCGGCGCGCTGAGCAGCGCGCAGGTCGGCGCCTTCAGCACCGACAGCGTCGCCGCCCTCGAGACGGCCGACCTGGTGGCCCTGAAAACGGCCGCCATCGCCGCCCTGAGCACCGGCCAGTTGGCGGCCGTGACGACCAGCCAGATCGGCACCCTGCTGACCGCGCAGATCGCCGCCCTGACCACCAACCAGCTGTCGGCCGGCCTGACCACCGACCAGGTGGTGGCGCTGTCGTCGAACCAGCTCAACGCGATGAGCACCAACCAGGTCAGCTCGCTGACCACCGGCGCCATCGCGGCGATCGAGACGGCCGACATCGTCGGCCTGAAAACGGCCGCCATCGCCGCGCTGCGCACCGCCCAGGTGGCCGCGCTGACCACCGACCAGGTGACCAGCCTGAGCGCCAACCAGGTCGCCGCCCTGACCACGACGCAGCTGTCGTCGGCGCTGAGCACCGACCAGGCGGTGGCCTTCACCACCGCCCAGGCCGCCGCGCTGAGCTCGGCCCAAGTGGCCGCGCTGTCGACCAACTCGGTCGCCGCGCTGCAAACCGAGGACTTCGCCGCGCTGAAGACCTCGGCCATCGCCGGCCTGTCGACCAACCAGGTCAAGGCCCTGACGACCGACCAGATCGTCGCCCTGGCGACGGCCCAGGCCAACGCGCTGAGCAGCAGCCAGGTCGCCGCCCTGAGCACCGACGGCATCGCCGCCCTCGAAACGGCCGATCTGGTCGCCCTGAAGACGGCCGCCATCAACGCCCTCAACAGCGCCCAGGTCGCCGCCCTGACCACCGGCCAGGCCGCCTCGCTGAGCACCGCGCAGGTCGCCTCGCTGAGCACCGCCAACCTGGCCGCCGGCCTGACCACCGACCAGGTGGTGGCGCTCAACTCGGCGCAGCTCAACGCGCTGAGCACGGCGCAGGTCAACGCGCTGTCGACCGGCTCGGTCGCCGCCATCGAAACGGCCGACCTCGCCGTCATGAAAACGGCCTCGATCGCCACGCTGCGCACCGCCCAGGTCGCCGCGCTGACGACCGACCAGGTGGTCGCCCTGTCGACCGCGCAGATCGCCGCGCTGAGCACCAACGCCCTGTCGGCCGGTCTGAGCACCGACCAGGCCGTCGCGCTGGGCACGGCCCAGGTCGCCGTGCTGTCGTCGGCCCAGGTGGCTTCGCTGAGCACCGCCGCCGTCGCCGCCCTCAACACCGAGGACGTCGCCGCGCTGAAGACCGCCTCGTTCGCCGGCCTGACCACCTCGCAGGTGGCGGCGCTGACGACCGACCAGATCGTCGGCCTGAGCACCGGCCAGATCGTCGCCTTCACCACCAAACAGGTGCAGGCGCTGACCACCAGCCAGCTGGTGGCGATGGAGACGGCCGACTTCGTGGCCCTGCGCACCGGCGCCATCGCGGCGCTGAGCACCACGCAGATCCGCTCGCTGACGACCGACCAGATCCACGCCTTGACCACCAGCCAGGTCTGTGCGATCACCAGCGCCCAGGTGCCGGGCCTGAGCACCGACCAGATCAACGCGCTGCCTTCGCCGCTGGGCACGCCTATCGTGCTCGACCTGAACGGCGACGGCATCAACACCCTGGCGCTGTCGGCCGGCGTGCAGTTCGACCTGCTGGCCACCGGTAGCAAGGGCGGCACGGGTTGGGTCGGCGGCGGCGACGGCTTGCTGGCGCTGGACCGCAACCACGACGGTCTGATCAACGACGGTGGCGAGCTGTTCGGTTCCGGCACCACGCTGGCCAACGGCCAGAAGGCCGGCAACGGCTACCAGGCCATGGCCGAGCTCGACAGCAACGGCGACGGCGCCATCAGCGCCGCCGACGGCGCCTTCGCCGACCTGCGCGTCTGGGTCGACGGCAACGCCGACGGCGTCAGCCAGGCCGCCGAGCTGAAGTCCCTGAACCAGCTGGGTATCACCAAGCTGAACCTGGACGGCAAGCAGGATGCCTCGCTCAACAACGGCAACATCGTTGGCGCGACGTCGACCTTCGAGACCAGCGACGGCAAGACCCACGCGGCGGCCGACGTCTGGTTCGCCATGGACCAGGCGGCCAAGGCGGCGGCGGCGCCAAGCGACCTGCGCGGCAGCGTCACCGGCCTGGTGCAGGCGATGTCCTCCTTCGGCGGCGCCGGCGCCACCGAAGTGGCACCGTCGACCACCAAGCTGGACGTGCAGGGCAGCAAGGTCGGCACCAGCGTGGCCCAGCTGGCCGACGTGCTCAAGCAGTTCGACGCCAACGGCAAGGCGCTCGGCGGCGGCGAACAGCTGTCCTCGTCCGACGACACGCTGCGCCTGAAAGCGCTGCAGTCGAACGGCGGCCACGGCTTCCTGGCGGCACCGAAGTAAGCCGGCCCGGCGCGCGGCGGCGGGAGACCCCCGCCGCGCGCCGGCGGCAGTGAAAAGCGGCAAGACTTGACGGTCTTGCCGCTTTTTTATTATGTGCACAGAAGCATCAAAAAGAGCGCCGGGAAGCACTGCCCTGGGTTAGAATCCCAGAGCGAGATGCGCTGACGCAAGCTCTATCCATTTCCTTTGCCACAATAGAAGGTGAACATCGATGTTGTCATGTGCGCCCCTGCATTCGTCCCCTCACAATGCACGATAAATTTCCCCACACCGCAATCCAGTGCCTGACCGCGATCGCCCAGCACCACGGCCTGCAAATCAATCCGGAACGCCTGATCGACGACTACGCCATGGGCGCCGAGGAGCCGGGCAACGGCCTGCTGCTGCGCATCGCCGCCGACATCGGCCTGAAGGCCAAGCTCGACAAGCTGAGCTGGAGCCGCCTGCTGGCCCAGGGCGGCGTGTTCCCGCTGATGGCCCGCCTCAACGACGGCAACATGGTCATCGTGGTCGGCGTGCGTGCCGACGACGGCGACGGCCAGGTGGCCCTGCTCAACCCGATCACCGAGAACGCCAGCGTGACGCTCGAGTCGCGCGCCGACTTCTGCGCCCGCTGGGGCGGCGAGGTGCTGTTCGTCAAGCGCCAGCACAAGCTGACCGACCCCAACCAGCCCTTCGGCCTGCGCTGGTTCATCCCCGAGATCCTGAAACAAAAGGCGGCCTTCCGCGACATCTTCATCGCCGCCGTGGCGATGCACCTGTTGGCGCTGGCCTCGCCGATCTTCTTCCAACTGGTGATCGACAAGGTGCTCACCCACCAGAGCCAGACCACGCTGTGGGTGCTGGCCGTCGGCATCGTGCTGGCGCTGGTGTTCGACGCCACCTTCGGCTTCCTGCGCCAGACGCTGACCCTGGCCGCCTCCAACAAGATCGACATGCGGCTGACCCGGCGCACCTTCGGCCACCTGCTGTCGCTGCCGATCGACTACTTCGAGACCAGCACCGCCGGCGTCGTCACGCGCCACATGCAGCAGCTCGAGAAGATCCGCACCTTCCTCACCGGCCGGCTGTTCTTCACCGGCCTCGACCTGATCGCCCTGTTCGTCTTCCTGCCGATCCTGTTCGCCTACTCGCTCAAGCTGGCCCTGATCGTGCTGCTGTTCGCCGCCATGATCGCGGCGGTGGTGATGGCCATGGTGCCGACCTTCCAGCGCCGCCTCAACGCGCTCTACGCCGCCGAGGGCCAGCGCCAGGCGATGCTGGTCGAGACCATCCACGGCATGCGCACCGTCAAGGCGCTGGCCATCGAGCCGAGCCAGCGGCGCATCTGGGACCAGCGCTCGGCCGAGGCGATCACCATGCACTTCCGGGTCGGCCAGATCTCGATCGCCGGCAACTCCGTCACCGACTTCCTCGGCAAGCTGCTGCCGGTCACCCTGATCGTCGTCGGCGCCCAGGACGTGTTCGACCAGACCCTGTCGGTGGGCGCGCTGATCGCCTTCCAGATGCTGTCGGGCCGCGTCACCGGCCCCTTGATCTCGATCGTCGGCCTGGTCAACGAATACCAGGAGACGGCGCTGTCGGTGCGCATGCTGGGCGAGGTGATGAACCGCGCCCCCGAGGGCCGCGCCGGCGCCGGCGGCCTGCGCCCCGTGCTGAACGGCGAGATCCGTTTCGAGGACGTCACCTTCCGCTATCCGGGCGCGCAGGCGATGGCGCTCGATAAGGCCAGCTTCACCATCGCGCCCGGCACGGTGGTCGGCATCGTCGGCCGCAGCGGCTCCGGCAAGACCACCCTGACCAAGCTGATCCAGGGCCTCTACGGCGTGCAGGAGGGCATCGTCCGCTTCGACGGCATCGACGCCCGCGAGATCGAGCTGTCGCATCTGCGCCGGCAGATCGGCGTCGTGCTGCAGGAGAACTTCCTGTTCCGTCGGCACGGTGCGCGAGAACCTCACCGTGACCAAGCCGGACGCCTCCTTCGAGGAGATCCTCGAGGCCGCCGCCGCCGCCGGCGCCGACGAGTTCATCGAGCGCCTGCCGATGGGCTACGACACCCTGCTCGAAGAGAACGCCGCCAACCTGTCGGGCGGCCAGAAGCAGCGCCTGTCGATCGCCCGCTCGCTGCTGGCCAAGCCGCGCATCCTGATCCTCGACGAGGCGGCCAGCGCGCTGGACCCGGAGAGCGAGGCCATCTTCATCCGCAACCTGTCGCGCATCGCCGTCGGCCGCACCGTGGTGATGATCTCGCACCGCCTGTCGACCCTGGTCAACGCCAACACCATCCTGGTGATGCAACAGGGCCGCCTGATGGACAGCGGCCGCCACTCCGAACTGCTCACACGTAGCGAAACTTACCAGCACCTATGGAACCAGCAAACAAGCCACCTGTGACCAACCGCCGCCGCAACAAGGACGAAACGGAGATCGACTTCCTGCCGGACGCCGACGCCATCGAGCGCGGCCCGCTGCCGCGCTTCGTGCGCACCACCCTGCACGTGCTGCTGGCCGCCTTCGCCACCTTCATCCTGTGGGCCAGCCTGTCGCACGTCGAGAAGATCGTCGTCGCCAAGGGCCGCCTGGTCAACCCGCAGCCGAACATCGTGGTGCAGCCGCTGGAGACCTCGATCATCCAGCGCATCGAGGTGCGCGCCGGCCAGGTGGTCAAGAAGGGCCAGTTGCTGGCCACCCTCGACCCCACCTTCACCCAGGCCGACGAGGCCCAGCTGCGCGCCCGCCTGGCCAGCCTGGACACCCAGACCGCCGGCCTGCGCGCCGAGCTGGCCGGCCAGCCCGGCGCCGCCGCCGCGGCCGCGGCCGGGCAGAGCGCCGACAGCCTGCTGCAGTCGCAGCTGTCGAGCGAGCGCCAGGGCAACTTCGCCGCGCAGAAGAGCAAGATGGACCAGAACATCGCCCGCCTGCAGGCCGGCCTGGAGACCAACCGGCGCGACCAGTTGATCCTGGCGCAGCGCGTCAAGTCGCTGCGCGAGGTCGAGGCGATGCAGGAGCAGCTGATGGCCGAGCAGTTCGGCGCCAAGATGCACCTGCTCGAGGCGCGCGACCGCCGCCTCGGCGTCGAGCGCGACATGATCATGCAACTCAACAAGGCGATCGAGATGGAGCGCGAGCTGGCCTCGGCCCAGGCCGAGCGCGCCGGCTTCGCCAAGAACTGGCGGCAAGAAGATGCTCGACTGGCTGCTGGCGGCCACGCGCGAGCGCGACGGCGTCAACGAGCAGCTGGCCAAGGCCGACAAGCGCCACCAGCTGGTGCAGCTGACCGCGCCGGCCGACGCCGTGGTGCTGGAGGTGGCCAAGCTGTCGCAGGGTTCCATCGTGCGCGAGGCCGAGACCATGTTCACCCTGGTGCCGCTCGGCGCCGCGCTGGAGATCGAGGTGCAGATCGACTCGGCCGACATCGGCTACATCAAGGTCGGCGACGCGGCCCACATCAAGGTCGACGCCTTCTCCTTCCAGCAGCACGGCTCGCTCGACGGCAAGGTGCGCTCGATCAGCCAGGACGCCTTCCGCCGCGAGGCCAGCAACCAGGCCCAGGGCCTGGACGCCTATCTACCTGAGCCGCATCAACCTGGGCCCGGCCAAGCTGCACCACATGGCGCCGGGCGCCCGGCTGCTGCCGGGCATGACGCTGGCGGCCGAGATCGTGGTCGGCGAGCGCACCGTGATGTCGTATTTGTTGTGGCCGTTGACCAAAGCGGTCGACGAGTCGATCCGCGAGCCCTGAGGCGCCGCGGCAAGCCTATCCCCTCCGAACCGCGAACAAGGACCAAGCATGCACTTAACCGTAGACAACGGCTTCATCGACCGTAAAATGGATGTCGACAGCAAGATCATCGACCGGGTCATCGCCTCGTACAACAAGGCCAAGGCGGTGCAGAAGGATGCCGCCGAGGAGTACCAGGTCAGCCACATGTGGCTGCCGATCTACCAGGGCTACATGGGCAAGGTGATGGAGGTGATGGCCAGCGGCAACGCCGCCGAGCTGGCCAAAATCTACGGCAACTTCTTCCGCGAGACCTGCAGCATCGGCATCCACGGCATGCCGGTCGACATGGAGAGCACCTACTTCTCCGGCAACGTCAGCGACGACGCCAAGGGCAAGTACATCGCCGACATCATGCACCGCATGCAGATCTGGCTCGACTCGATCGGCAAGACGGCGGGCCTGGAGGCGCTGCAGACGCCGCAGGTGGGCAATCCCTACGGCTTCGAGATCGACGGCAAGTTCTTCCGTTTCGGCGTCGACTACCAGCACTACTACGCCACCATCATCAGCCGGCTGATCCGCAGCGAGGGCCACACGGCGGTGCTCGAGCTGGGCGGCGGCTTCGGCGGCCTGGGCCACTTCCTGATGCGCGACAACAGCAACTTCACCTACATCGACGTCGACCTGCCGGAGAACATGGCCTTGAGCGCCTTCTACCTGCTCAGCGCCTTCCCCGACAAGAAGATCGCGCTGTACGGCGAGATCGACCTGGCCACGGCCGACCTGAGCCAGTACGACGGCGTGGTGCTGCCGAACTTCGCGCTGGCCGAACTGAAGAACGACTCGGTCGACCTGGCCTTCAACTCCTACAGCCTGGCCGAGATGTCGCTCAACAACGTGGCCAACTACGTCCAGCAGTTCAACCGGCTGGCCTCGAAGTTCATCTACCACGTCAACCACACCCGCATCCCGCCAGTGCGGGCCGACGACTTCGCCTTCGACTTCGACAAGTTCGAGCTGATCTCGCGCGCCCCGGCGCTGTGGAACCTGGCGCGCAACAAGGACATGGACGAGTACGAGTACCTGTACAAGGCCAAGCGCCTGAGCTTCCGCTAAGCGGCCGCGCCGGCCCGTCCGGCGGCGACAAAAAAAGCCCGCCCCCGCGTTCGCGCGCGGGGGCGGGCTTTTTTCATGCTCAGGCGGTCAGGCGCGCCAGGATGGCGTCGACGTTGTCGGGCGTCAGCGGCTGGTAGAGGATCTCGCGGTTGCGCAGGATGGCCTGGTCGTCCAGCTTGGAGAAGTCGAGCCGGCTCATCTTCTCGACCACCTCGGGCGCGAAGCGGTGCTTGATCAGCTTGGCCGGGTTGCCGCCGACGATGCTGTAGGGCGCCACGTCGCGCGTCACCAGGCTGCCGGCGGCGACGATGGCGCCCTGGCCGATGCTCACGCCGGACAAAATGGTCGTGTTGTAGCCGATCCAGACGTCGTCGCCGATGACGATCGGCCCCTTGGTGCCCGACTCGGCCGTGCCGAAGTACTTGGCCATGAAGGGGAAGGTGGAGAAGCCCTCGTAGTGGTGGTTGCCGCCGAGCAGGAACTTGACGTCGTCGGCGATCGAGACGAAGTTGCCGATGCGCAGGCCCTCGTCGCCGCAGCCGAAGGTCCACACCGTCAGCCCGCCGTAGCTCTTGCGGCCGGCCGTCACGCGGTTGAAGTCGAACGGGCCGTAGCAGCGCGTCAGGCTGATCTCGTTGTGCGGGTTGAGGGCGCGCCAGTGCGCGCTCATCTGCGCCTGGTGCTGCTCCTGCGCGCTGGGCTGCGGCGCCGCCGGCACCGCCGCGGCGGCCGCCGCCGGCGCCACGTCGATCAGATGCTCGACCGCCTGGTAGAAGTAGGGATCGTGCAGGTAGTCCTGCATGAAGGGGAAGAAGCCGGTCTTCTGGAAGCCGTTGTCCTTGTCGAAGTAGTAGGGAATGATGTGCTTGATGAGCACCGACTTCTTCTCGGCCTGGAACACGGCGTCCTCCAGCGGGCCGGGCGCCAGGTAGAGCTTGAGCAGCCACAGGTAGTTCTGGCCGAACACCTCGGCGATGTTGTAGCCGCCCTTCTTGCCGATGTTCAGGCCGGTGAAGTAGGGCTGGTACAGCACGATCGCCCGCTTGCCCATGGCCATCAGGCGCAGCAGCACGTCGGTCTGCACCAGGCGCAGGCTGGTGTGGCGGCCGAAGTCGGTCATGGCGAGGAACTCCTCGCGCCACATGCCGAAGCCGCCTATCCAGGTGCAGAAGAAGGAGACGCGGCGGACGAAGTCGTTGATGTTGTTGAGCACCTCGATGGGGTTGCCCTGGTTCATGTTGCCGTTGGTGAAGAAGATCACCGGCCGCTCGGCCGCCGTGGCCTGCACCACCTTGAGCATCTCGGCCAGGCTGCCGTTGTTGATCAGCAGGTTGTCGTTGTGCAGCTTCAGGTAGTCGCCGCGGCCCAGGCGCATGACGATGTCGAAGTTCTTGTCGGCCTGCACCGGCTCGGCGTTGCGGTGGTAGCGCACCTTGCCGGGGAAGGCGGCGGCGTAGCGGCGGCCGACGGCCTCGGTCTCGTCGTCGGAGAAGTTGTCGGAGATCACCACCTCGATTTGTTCGCCCTCGACGAAGGCGGCCTGGGCGCAGATGCTGGCCAGGGTTTGCTCGAGGAAGGGGGCGCGGTTGAAGGTGGGGATGCAGATCGAAAGGACGGGGCTGGTTTCTGCCATGACGGGTTGCCTAAGGTGGAATGGGTTGCGGCCGGGGGAAGGGCGGGCGGCCGCGCGGACGCGGCCGTCCGGCCTAGGCGTCGTCGCGCAGCAGGGTCTGGATCTGCGCCAGCAGCGACGCGGTGTCGATGCCGTGTTCGCGCAGCAGGTAGTCCCAACTGCCGTTGAATTCGGAGAAGCGGTCGTTGATGCCCAGGCGCAGCACGCGGGCGCGCGCGCCGCCCAGGTCGCCGACCGCCTCGGCGACGGCGCCGCCCAGCCCGCCGATGCGGTTGTGTTCCTCCAGCACCACCAGGTTGTCGAAGCGGCGCGCCAGCCCGGCCAGCTGGGCGTGGTTGATCGGCTTGATGGTCGGCACGCTCCAGACCGGGTTGTCGCCCAGCCGCTCGGCCAGCAGCATGGCGCTCTTGACCATCGAACCGGTGGCCAGGAAGGCCGTGCGGGGGCCGCCAGAGGCCGCGTCGGCGGCGCCGCCGCGCACGGCCACCAGGTCGCCGAGCGGCGCGCTGAGCGCCGTCTGGTGGATCTCGCCGACGTCGGACTTGCCCATGCGGATGTAGACCGGCCGCTTGAATCTCAGCGCGTGGGCCATCGCGTAGTCCATCTCCCTGGCGTCGCAGGGCGAGAGGATGTCGAGCTTGGGGATGGCGCGCAGCACGGCGATGTCCTCGGCCGACTGGTGGCTGCTGCCCAGCGCGCTGTAGACGATGCCGGCGCCGTCGCCGATGAACACCACCGGCATGGCCTGGTAGCAGACGTCGAGCTTGATCTGCTCGAGCACGCGCACCGGCACGAAGCAGGCCAGGCCGTAGACGATGGGCTTGTAGCCGGCCTTGGCCAGGCCGGCGGCGACGCCGACCATGTTCTGCTCGGCCACGCCGCAGTTGATGAATTGATCCGGACGGTGCTTGCGGAAGTCGTCGAACAGGGCGTAGCCATGGTCGCCCGTCAGCAGCAGCACCTTGGGGTCGGCGATGGCGGCGGCGGCGATGGCGTTGGAAAATGCGGTTCTCATGGTTACTCCAGTTCGGCCATGGCGGCGGCGAAGGTGTCGGCGTTCAGGCGGGTGTAGTGCCACAGGTTCTGGTTCTCCATGAAGGAGACGCCCTTGCCCTTGACGGTGTGGGCGACGATGGCCTTGGGCCGGCCGTCGGCGCTGGCCTTGAGCGCCGCCAGGGCGGCGTCGAGCGCGGCCTCGTCGTGGCCGTCGATGTCGAGCGCCTCGAAGCCGAAGGCGGCGAACTTGTCGCGCAGCACGCCCAGGCCCATCACCTCGTCGGTGCGGCCCATGGCCTGGAAACCGTTGGCGTCGACGATGACGACCAGGTTGTCGAGCCGGCGGTGGGCGGCGAACAGCATGGCCTCCCAGATCGAGCCCTCGTTCATCTCGCCGTCGCCGAGCACGGCGTAGCAACGCTGGTCGGTGCGGCCGAGCTTGGCTGCCAGCGCCAGGCCGACGCCGACCGACAGGCCGTGGCCGAGCGAGCCGGAGCTCACCTCGCAGCCGCGCACGTGGGCGTCGGACAGGCCCTTGAGCGGCGTGCCGTCGCGGTAGTACTGCTCCAGCGCGCTGCGCTCCAGCCAGCCCTTTTCGTACAGGCAGGCGTATTGCGCCATCACGCCGTGGCCCTTGGACAGCACCAGGTAGTCGCGCGCGGCGCCGTCCGGATCGTTGTCCGGGTAGCGCAGGTGCTGGCGGTACAGCACGGCGAGGATGTCGGTCAGAGAGAAGGCGCAGGCGACGTGCACGGTGGCGCCGGAGTAGGCCATCTCCAGCACGGTGCGGCGCAGGCGGCGGGCGTTGAACGGGTCGGCGTTATGCGGCATGTGGGTGCTCCTTGTGGTGCCAGGCGGCGGTCTTGCGGATCGCCGTGGCGAGATCGGTGTATTCCTGCAGGCCGAGCGCGGCGGCGCGCGCGGTGGCCGGCACGTAGCGTTGCGGCGGCCGGCCCGGCGTCGGCGTGCCGGCGATGTGGACCTGTTCGGCGCCGGTGATGCTGCGGCTGACCAGCGCGGCCAGCTCGGCCAGCGCCAGGGCGTGGCTGGAGCCGACGTTGTAGGGCCGGCGGTCGCCTTGCACCAGGATGGTCAGCAGCCAGACGGCCAGGTCGGCGGCGTACAAATACGAGCGCAGCGGCGTGCCGTCGCCGCCGACGTGGACCGGGCGGCCGGCCAGGCTGTCGGCGATGAAGTTGCCGATGGCGAAATGGGCGTCGAGCGGCAGGTAGGGGCCGGCGAAGGCGAAGCAGCGGGCGATGCGCACCTCCAGGCCGTGGCGCTCGGCGTGGCAGGCGCTCATCCATTCGGCCACGCGCTTGGCCTGGCCGTAGGCGCTGGCGCTGTCGCCGGTGTCGGGCGCGCCGGCGTAGCTTTCGTCGACGTGGCTGCAGTCGCTGGGCTGGCGGCCGTAGACGGCGCCGGAGCTGGTCAGCAGGTAGCGGCTGGCGCCGCAGCGCCGCGCCAGCGCCAGCGTTTCGCGGCTGCCGGCGACGATCTGCTCGAAGGCGTGCAGCGGGTCGGCGTCGGCGCGCGCCACGTCGGTGGCGGCGTGGATGACGATGTCGTAGCGGCCGTCGACGCCGGCCAGCTCGGCCATGTCGCCCCGCAGCAGGGTGACGGCGGCGGCGCCGGCCAGGTGCGGCGCCTTGGCGCGGAAGCCGTCGGGGTCGCGGCTCAGCACGGTCAGTTGCAGGCCCAGGTCGAACTGGGCCTCGCCGGCCAGCAGCGCCTCGAGCAGCCAGCAGCCGAGGAAGCCGGTGCCGCCGGTGATGAAGACGCGCTGGCCGCGCAGCGCCTGCCAGACGGGGGCGGCGACGCGCTCAAGGATCAGGGCGACGTCGTCGGCCGCGATGCCGGGCCGGTAGGCGGGGGCGGCGCGCATACGGCGGGTCAGAAGCCGCCGACGCCGAAGAAGGCTTCCAGCTTGTCGATGGTGAAGTCGAGCATGTCGCGCGTCAGGCCGGGGAAGACGCCGATCCAGAAGGTGTCGTGCATGACGCGGTCGGTGTTGACCAGCTCGCCGGAGACGCGGTAGTTGCGGCCGATCATGTAGGGCTGGCGCGTCAGGTTGCCGGCGAACAGCAAACGGGTGCCGATCTTGTGCTGGTCCAGATAGGTCAGCAGGTCGACCCGGCTGACGTTGGCGGCCGGCGTGAGGGTCATCGGGAAGCCGAACCAGGACGGGTCGGAATGCTCGGTGGCCTCGGGCAGGATGAGGAACTCGGCGCAGGACTGCAGCCGCTCCTTCAGGTAGGCGAAGTTGTCCTTGCGGGCCTGGATGAAGCCGGCCGCGCGGTCGATCTGGGCCACGCCGCAGGCCGCCTGCATGTCGGTGATCTTCAGGTTGTAGCCCAGGTGGCTGTAGGTGTACTTGTGGTCGTAGCCCTCCGGCAGGGTGCCCAGCTTCCAGCAGAAGCGCTTGCCGCAGGTGTTGTCCTTGCCGGGCGCGCAGTAGCAGTCGCGGCCCCAGTCGCGGAAGGACTCGGCGATCATCTTCAGCTCGGCGTTGTTGGTGAACACCGCGCCGCCCTCGCCCATGGTGATGTGGTGGGCCGGGTAGAAGCTCATGGTGCCGATGTCGCCGAAGGTGCCGACCATCTTGCCGTGGTAGGTCGAGCCGAGCGCGTCGCAGCAGTCCTCGATCAGCCACAGATTGTGCTTCTTGCACAGGGCGACGACGACGTCCAGGTTGTACGGGTTGCCCAGCGTGTGGGCCAGCATGATCGCCTTGGTCTTGGGCGAGATGGCCGCCTCGATCAGCGTCGGGTCGATGTTGTAGGTGCCCAGCTCGACGTCGACGAAGACCGGCACGGCGCCGAACTGCAGGATCGGGTTGACGGTGGTGGGGAAGCCGGCGGCCACGCCGATCACCTCGTCGCCCGGTTGGATGGCGCGCGCGCCCAGTTTGGGCGAGGTCAGCGTGTTGAAGGCGACCAGGTTGGCCGAGGAGCCGGAGTTGACGGTGATCAGGTGCTGCACGCCGATCAGCTTGGCCAGCTTGGCCTCGAACTGGTCGTTGAAGCGGCCGGTGGTGAGCCAGGCGTCGAGCGAGGCCTCGACCATCAGCTCCATCTCGGGCGCGCCGACCACCTTGCCGGCCGGCGGCACCACGGTGACGCCGGGCTCGAAGGGGCGCGGCGCGCTGGCCAGGGCGCCGTATTGGGCCACCAGGGCGCGGATCTGCGCGCGGAGTTGTTCTTGGGTTTGCTGTTCGCTCATGGTTCCGACCTTACTTAATTTGTGCTGTGTGCGGTGTTTTGATATTGCTGGATCTGCGCCAGGGTCAGCGCGCGCATGTCGGCGCCGGCGCCGTGCGCCTGGTGCCAGGCGACGATGTGGTCGATGGTCTGGCCCAGGTTCCAGCGCGGCTGCCAGCGCAGGCGGGCGTGCGCCTTGGAGCAGTCCAGTTTCAGGTAGTGCGCCTCGTGCGGCTGCGGCGCGGCGTCGAGCTGCCAGGCGGCGCCCTCGCCCCAGCTCTGGCACAGGCGTTCGATGATCCATTCGACCGGGCGGGCGTCGGTGTCGTGCGGGCCGAAGTTGAAGCCCTCGGCGTAGGCCGCGCCCCCGCTGTACAAATGCTCGGCCAGGGTCAGGTAGCCCGACAGCGGTTCGAGCACGTGCTGCCAGGGGCGGATCGCGTGCGGGCTGCGGATTTGCACCGGCCGGCCGGCGCCGATGGCGCGCACCATGTCGGGGATCAGGCGGTCCTCGGCCCAGTCGCCGCCGCCGATGACGTTGCCGGCCCGGCCGGAGGCCAGCGCGACGCCGTGCTCGGCGTATTTTTCCGGGTTGAAGAAGGAGGAGCGGTAGCCGGCCGTGACCAGCTCGGCGCAGGCCTTGCTGTTGCTGTAGGGGTCGTAGCCGCCGAAGGGCTCGTTCTCACGGTAGCCCCAGGCCCATTCCTTGTTCTCGTAGCACTTGTCGCTGGTGACGTTGAGCACCGCCTTGACGCCGGGGGTGGCGCGCACCGCCTCGAAGAGGTTGACCAGGCCCATCACGTTGGTCGAGTAGGTCTCGACCGGGTGGGCGTAGGAGTGGCGCACCAGCGCCTGCGCCGCCATGTGGATGACGATCTGCGGCCGCGCCTCCTGCATGGCGCGGGTCAGCGCGGCGGCGTCGCGGATGTCGCCGACGATCGAGCGCATGCCGGCGGCCACGCCGGCCACCTCGAACAGGCTGGGATCGCTCGGCGCCTGCAGCGCGTAGCCGGTCAGCTCGGCGCCCATCTGCTGCAGCCACAGGCTCAGCCAACTGCCCTTGAAGCCGGTGTGGCCGCTCAGGAAGACGCGCTTGCCCTGCCAGAAGGCAGCGTTCATGGCCAGCGCTTCCACGGCGCCTTGCCGCTCTGCCACAGCTCCTCCAGCAGAACCTTGTCGCGCAGCGTGTCCATCGGCTGCCAGAAGCCGTGGTGCATGAAGGCGTCCATCTGGCCCTCGCGCGCCAGCGTCTCCATCGGCTCCTTTTCCCAGGTGGTGCTGTCGGCGTCGATGTAGTCGATGACTTTCGGCGAGAGGACGAAGTAGCCGCCGTTGATCCAGCTGCCGTCGCCCTGCGGTTTTTCCTTGAAGCTGACGATGCGCTGGCCGTCGATGTCGATGGCGCCGAAGCGGCCGGGCGGCTGCACCGCCGTCATGGTGGCCAGCTTGCCGTGCGCCTGGTGGAAGCGGATCGAGGCGCCGATGTCGATGTCGGCCACGCCGTCGCCGTAGGTGAAGCAGAAGGCCTCGTCGTTCTCGACGTGCTGGCGGACCCGTTTCAGGCGGCCGCCGGTCATGGTGCTTTCGCCGGTGTCGACCAGGGTCACGCGCCAGGGCTCGGCGTGGCGCTCGTGCACCTCCATCGAGTTCTTCTGCAGGTCGAAGGTGACGTCCGAGGTGTGCAGGAAGTAGTTGGCGAAGAATTCCTTGATGACATAGCCGCGGTAGCCGCAGCAGATGACGAAGTCGTTGATGCCGTGCAGCGAATAGCTCTTCAAGATATGCCACAGGATCGGCTTGCCGCCGACCTCGACCATCGGCTTCGGTTTGACAGTCGTTTCCTCGCTGAGCCTGGTGCCCAGTCCACCTGCCAATATCACTGCTTTCATGCGCGTCCCGGATTGTCGTGTGAGGGTTGGTTGTAGAGTGTATTGTCCCCCACCTGCCGGTTATTCTAAACGAAAAGCAAGACCCGTTTGGGCCTTCAAGGGGCGCGATGGCGAATTTCCCTGGGGAATTTACCGGATGGGTGCGCGGCTGCTGTTTTCGCGCCACGGCCGGTGGCGCGGCGGCGCGTTTTTCGCCTTTTCCACGGCCTTGCCGGGGCCGGGCTAGCGCCGCCGTGGCTGGGCCGCCGCGCTGGGCACCATGCCCATGGGGCGCAGCAGTTTTTCGGCCGTCGCCAGCGTCGGGCTCGACTCCTCGCGCTCGATGTCCTGCAGGGTCCGCGCCGACACGCCGCACAGCTTGGCGTACTCGGCGATCGTCAGGCGCAGGCTGGTGCGGATCTTGCGGATCACGGCGGGAATCGGCATGGCCGGGTCGGCGGCTAGCTCGTCGGCCAAGGCGCGGCGGGCCTGCAGCTCCTCGCTGGGCGACAGCGGTTTGAAGCGTTTATCCATCTAGAGTTGCTCCAACTGCGAACGAATATTCTCTATCGTCCTGGCAAAGGGGGCCAGGAACTGTTCGCCTATGCCGAGCGCGCGCGCGTCGGCGCCCAGCGTGGCGAGCGGGGCTGCCATGGTGCGTACGGCGTCGCGGACCTCGGCGTGGTCGACCTTGGCGGCGTCGCAGGCTTGTTGGATGGCGCTGGCCCAATCGGGCGCGCCGGCATCGTCGGCCTGCCAACGCATGCGCCGCGCGATGCCGTCGGGATGCAACCACATCGGCGCGAAATCGAACAGCGGCGTGAGGGCCACGCTGCCGTCGTGGCGGCGCTGGATGGCGCTGTTGCGGGCGTGGTTGTCCTTGTTGCCGAGCGCGACGTTGGCGATGTCGCGCTTGAGGTACTCGACGATGTCGCGGCGCGGATTGCTCGCCACTTCACCGAGGCGCCGGCACACCTCGTTATGCGAAGGGACCATGCCGAAGCCGCCGATGCCGCAGAGTGAAGCGATGCTCTCCTGGCCATGGCGCAGCACGCCGCCGTCCGCCACCAGCCGGTCAAAACGGGGGATGAACAAGGCGCGCCCGCGCAGGGTCAGGTCGGCATGCACATTGAGCCCCAGCCCCCGCGCCAGACGCATATAGGGCGCCTCCAGACGAAGGATGTTGGCCAACGACTCGTCCTGGCCGCGGCCGAACTTGACGATGAAGTGCTGTTGCGCCTCTTCGTCGGGGAGCATGTGGTCAAGATAGAAGAGTCCGTCGTGCGCCCTTGTCAGCAGGATCTTCGGCCATTCGCCTTGAACGCCTGAGGAGCCGGCCAGAAACAGCCCATGTTGCGCCAGATACTCGTTGAAATCGGCGGCCCTGGATGCCACTTCCTCCATCGTGAAGCCGGCCGTCCTGTTGCCGCTGCGCGCACTGGCCCAGGCGTGCGCCTCGCTCACCCGAACATTGCCGATGGGGTTGCCGGCGCCGGCGCACAACAGCGCCCAATCCGCGACGGGGCCGGCGGCCGGGTCTCTTTCCAGTTGTTTCAACAGTTCAGCGCGTCCGTAGCCTTGGGGCAGCAAGTCAATCAGAAATGGCGGCCAAGCCCGCTCGGGATAGCTCACTAAGTCGACCGGAACATTGACCGACAGGGCCGCTGCGTCGGATCTGTCCCAGTATTTGAGCGCATAGTTCGGCGTGTAGATCAAATATGTCGAGGCGTCCACACCCTGCTCGGGCTGGCCGGTCAAGTCGAGCACCGCAGCGTCGCGCCAAGCATCATCGATGAATATCTGAAGTGTGCAGGTGGTGGGGATCATATGCACAGTATAGTATCAGTAATGAGCGTGGGAAGACCGCTATTAATGATGGAAAAGTGTGTATATGCTCGGCTCAATCGCTCAGCAACAGGCGGTAACCCTGCTGCATCAGACGGCAAAGCTCGTCGATTTGCGGCTGCTCGGCACCGAGCCGGGCGTGCTCGCTCGTGACGAGGGCGGACAGGGCGGCCAAGCGGCCCGCCAGCAGCGTCTTGAAGCGCGCCGCGTCGTCGGCCAGCAGGCCGTGGGCGTGGGCGTCGTACAACAGGTTCAGGCCTTCCAGCGCGCGCGCCGAGGCGGCGGCGCGGTTGGCCGGCGCCACTTGCGGCACATAGCTGCCCAGCGGCTGCGGCAGGTAGACGCAGTCGCGCCCGGCCAGCGCCGTCAGCAGCGTGGCCAGGCCGCCCAGCTGGTGGTACTGGCGGCCCTGGTAGCGGCCCAGCGTGGCGCCGATGTCGGCGCGGCGCAGCAGCATGGCGCCCGGTTCGCATAGCTCGGTAGCGGCCGCGCCGGCCTCGCCGCCGAGCAGCAGCGCCGCCAGCGAGGCGCCGCCGACCGCCGTGTCGATGCCGAACAGGGGCTGGCCCGGCAGGTCGGCGCCGGCGCCGTCGCGCGGCTGGCGCCAGCCCAGCACCAGGCCGATGGCGGGGTAGTCCAGGTAGCAGCGCAGCATGCGGGCCACCTTGTCGGCATGCAGGGTCTCGCCGGCCTCGGCGCAGGCGAGGTACTGGCCCAGCGCCAGCGCCAGGCAGTGGTTCAGGTTGTCGGCCGGGGCCAGGCCGGCGGCGTGGCTGTAGCGCAGCCGCGGCATCGCGCCGTCGCCGTCGGCGCCGCGCAGATACGGCGCCAGCAGGGCGCGGCAGACGCCGTCGGCGCTGCTGTCGCCGACCACGATCTCGCACGGCGTGTAGCTTTGTGCCAGCGCGCTGGTCAGCGTCGCCAGCAGACCGTCGGCGCCGCTCACCGGCAGCAGGATGCTGACCAGCGGCAGCGGCAGCGCCAGGGCGAGCGCCGTCGCGCCGGCGCCCCCGGTGGCGTCGGAGTCGGCGCCGGCGTCGGCCGCCAGCAGGCTGCCGCGTGCCACCCGCAGGTAGAGCCGCTCCAGGTTGCGCACGAAGCGCGGGCTGTCGAACAGCGCGCTGGCGTCGCGCTGCTCGGCCAGGCGCTGGCGCAGCGCGGCCAGCTCGGCCGGCGCGCCGGCCAGGCGCACCGCCGTGTCCTCGTAGTCCTGCACGCTGTCGGTGACCAGCTCGGGCAGGCCGGCGGCGTGCAGCAGGCTGCCGGCCATGCGGCCGGCGAAGCTGCGGCCGGCGCGGGTCAGCAGCGGCAGGCCGGCCCACAGCGCGTCGCTGGCGGTGGTGCCGGCGTTGAAGGGCAGGGTGTCGAGGAACAGGTCGGCCGCCTGGTAGCGCGCCAGGTAGTCGGACGGCAGGGCGCGTTCGGCGAACACCAGGCGCTCGCTGGGCAGGCCGTGGCGCAGCGCGGCCATGCGCAGGTTGTCGCGCACCTGTTCGCTGTCGGCCACCAGCCACAGCACGCTGGCCGGCACGCGCTGCAGGATGCGCATCCAGCTGGCGAACTGCTCGGGGGTCAGCTTGTGGTTGTTGTTGAAGCAGCAGAAGACGAAGCCCTCGGCGGGCAGGGCGCAGTCGGCGCGGCTGGGGCGCGGCCCGACCAGGCGCTGGCGGTCGTTGACCTGGAAGGTGTCGGGCAGGTACAGCGGCTGCTCGGTGAAGTAAGGCGCCAGTGCCGGCGGCAGCACGAAGGGGTCGGCCAGCACGTAGTCGATGCTGTCCATGCCGCTGCTGCCGGGATAGCCCAGCCAGGCGATCTGCACCGGCGCCGGGCGCCAGGACAGGATGTCGTGGCGGGCGCCCAGGGTCAGGCCGTGCAGGTCGACCAGGATGTCGATTTCGTGCGAGCGGATGCAGCGCGCCGCCTGCTCGTCGCCCATCTCGCCGATGCGCACGTGCTGGTCCATGCCGTGCACCACGCGGGCGCGCAGGCCGGAGCCGTCCTCGCGGCTCCAGCAGAAGCCGTAGACCTCGACCAGGGCGCGGTCGTGCAGCTGGTACAGCTCGGCGGTGAGGATGGCCACGGCGTGCGCGCAGAAGTCGGACGACAGGTAGCCGACGCGGAGCCGGCGGTGGTGGTAGCCGCGCGGCTCGGACAGCGGCGCCACGCCGGCCAGCACCTTGTCCTTGACGTAGCGGCGCGCGGCGGCCAGTTGCACGGCCGGGTCGTCGCTGGCGCTGAGCGTGGCCAGCGCCGAGGTGGCGCCGAGCAGCTCGGCCTCGCCCAGGCCGGGCAGCGGCGCCAGCACCGGCCAGGCGCACTGCTTCTGGCGCAGGTGGACCCAGTGGGTGATCACCGGCGCTTGTTGCGGGTTGAGGCGCAGGCTGTCGGCGAAGGCCTGCTCGGCCTCGTGGTGGCGTTGCTGGTTCTCGCTGACGCGGCCGATGTTGTTGAGCAGCTGGACCTGCAGCGCGCCGGCGTTGGGCGCGGCCGGCTCGACCCGCCGCAGCGTCTGGCGCCACTGCTCCAGCGCGGCGTCGTAGCGGCGCGCCCGTTCGAGCAGCGAACCCAGGCCGAGGCCGGCCTCGGAAAAATCCTCGCGCAGCGCCAGGGCGGCGCGGTAGGACTGCTCGGCGCCGCGCTCGTCGCCGGCCTGCACCTGCAGCACGGCCAGGTTGTACCAGCCGGCGTACAGCAGCGGCGAGTCGGTGCGGCGCAGCCACAGGCGGTACAGCGCGTCGGCCTGTTCGCCGCGGCCCTGGGTGGCCAGCATGCCGGCGATGCCGAACAGTTCGGCGATGGGCAGCTCGCCCAGGCCGGCCAGGGCGAAGGCCAGCGTGGCGGCCTCGGCCACGTTGCCGGCGGCCATGGCGGCGTTCAGCTGCTGGGTCATGGCGCCGGCGCCGCCGTTACGGCGGCGTGTCCTGCCCGTCCAGTTCGGCCGGCGCGTCCCAGCCGGCGGTGACCTCGGCCGGATAGCCGCGGCGGAAGTGCGTGGTCCACGGGTAGGCCGGGCGCTCCGTGCCGTCGCGCAGGCGGATGGTGCTGGTGTCGCACAGGTAGCGCGCCGGGTTGCCGCCCACCACGGTGGCCGGGGCGACGTCGCGGTGCACCTTGCTGGCGGCGGCGACCAGGGCGTGGCGCCCCACCTTGACGCCGGGCAGCACCACCGACATGGCGGCGATGGCGGCGTAGTCGCCGATCTGGCAGCCGAGCAGCAGGTTGCTGGGCGGGTGCGGGTCGTTGGTCAGCACCACGTAGGGGAACAGCCAGACGAAGTCGCCGATGGTGGTCATCTTGCCGATGAAGACGTTGGACTGGCAGCGCACGTGGTCGCCGATGCTGCAGTCGCCCTGGATCTCGTTCATGGTGCCGATCTGGAAGGCGACGCCGGCCGTGGTTTTTTCGCGCACGGTGACGCGGTGGCCGGTGACCAGGCGCTCGCCGAAGCTCGAGCCCTGGTAGAACACCGAGTGCGAGCGGATGCGCGCGCCGGCGCCGATGCGCAGCGGCAGGCCGTCGGCCAGCGGGGTCGGGTAGCCGATCTCGCAGTAGGCGTCGATCACCGAGCCGGCGCCGATCTCGACGTTGGCGTGGATGATGCTGAACGGGCCGACGCTGACGTTGGCGCCCAGCTTGGCGCCGGGCGCGACGATGGCGCTGGGATGGATCATGGCGGCCCTCCTCAGGCGGCGAGGATGGCGCGCACGGCGTCGGCCACCTCGACGGCCTCGGCGTCGGTCATGGTCGGGCCGATCGGCAGGCTGAGCACCTCGCGGTGGATCGCCTCGGCCAGCGGCAAGTCGCCCTGGCGCAGGCCCATGGCGGCGTAGGCCGGCTGCAGGTGCGGCGGCACCGGGTAGTGGACGATGGTGCCGATGCCGCGCTCGGCCAGCGCCTTGGCCAGCGCGTCGCGGCCGGCGTGGCGCACCACGTACAGGTGCCAGACCGGTTCGGCCCACTCGGGCACGTGGGGCAGGCGCAGGCCGGCGATGCCGGCCAGGCGCTCGTTGTAGATGGCGGCGATTTGGCGGCGGCGCGCGTTGTCGACGTCGAGCCGGGCCAGCTTGACGTTGAGCAGGGCGGCCTGCAGCTCGTCGAGGCGCGAGTTGTAGCCGGCCACCTCGTTGTAGTACTTGACCTTGGAGCCGTAGTTGCGCAGCGTGCGGATGCGTTCGACCAGCTCGGCGTCGTTGCTGGTGACGGCGCCGCCGTCGCCCAGCGCGCCGAGGTTCTTGCCGGGGTAGAAGCTGAAGGCGGCGGCGTCGCCCAGCTGGCCGGCGCGTTCGCCGTGGTAGCGCGCGCCGTGCGCCTGGGCGGCGTCCTCGATCACCTTCAGGCCGTGGCGCCGGGCCAGCGCGACGATGGGCGCCATGTCGGCCGTCTGGCCGTACAGGTGCACCGGCATGATGGCCTTGGTGCGCGGCGTGATGGCCGCCTCGAGGCGGGCCGGATCAATGTTGAAGCCGCCCTCGACCGGTTCGACCGGCACCGGCGTGGCGCCGCAGTGGCTGACCGCCAGCCAGGTGGCGATGAAGGTGTTGGACGGCACGATCACCTCGTCGCCCGGGCCGATGCCGTAGGCCTTGAGGATCAGGAAGATGGCGTCGAGGCCGTTGGCCACGCCGACGCAGTGGCGGCTGTCGCTGTAGGCGGCGAAGGCGGTTTCGAAGGCGGCCGTCTCGCCGCCCAGCACGTACCAGCCGGAGTGCAGCACGCGCTTGAAGGCGGCCTCGAGCTCGTCGGCCTGGGACAGGTTGATCGCTTTCAGATCGAGGAAGGGAACGCTCATTTGGTCTCTCGCAGGTTGGTGCCGCCTTCGCGGTGGCGGTGGGCGGCGGCGACGAACTCGTCGTAGTCGTGGTAGTAGTCGTTCGGGTCGTACAGCGTCGAGGCCAGCACCAGGCACACCGCGCCGGAGGAGAAGTTGTCGACCTCGCGCCACATCATGCCGGGCACGTACAGGCCGTGGTAGGAGCGGTTCAGCTGGATCTTCTTGCGGCTGTAGCCGTCGTCGACGGTGACGTCGAAGCTGCCCGACATGGCGATGAACAGCTGCTGCAGCTCGATGTGGCCGTGGCCGGCGCGCGAGGAGCCGCCCGGCACGTCGTACAGGTAGTAGACCCGCTTGATGTCGAAGGGGACGTGGACGCCGCCCTCGATCACCGACAGGTTGCCGCGCGGGTCGTGGTGCTTGGGCAGGTCGATCAACTGGCATTGGTCGAGGATTTGCATGCTGGGCCTCCGGGGATGCGGTTAGTCGGCCGCCAGGGCGGCGCAGTAGTCGAGGTAGCGCTGGCGGGCGCGCGCCATCTGTTCGAACACGTTGCCCAGGCGGACGCAGACGGCGTCCACCTGCGGCCCCAGCTCGAGCAGTTCGGCGCGGCTGATCTGGCCGCCCTCGTGCGACACCACCAGCAGGTCGATGTAGTCGGAGAAGCAGTTGCCGAAGTTCGGGTTGGAGTTCGGGTTGGAGTTCGACTGCAGGCGCTGGTCGCGGCGGAAGTAGGTCAGCTCCTCGTCGATGTAGAAGGCGTTGCCGCCCTTGACCAGGTTGCAGTAGGCGGCGACGTCGGCCAGGCCGAGCGTGAAGTCGTGGCTGCCGATGCGGAACAGCTCGCGCCAGCCGATGTTCCACAGCTGCTCGCGGCGGAACATGATGCTGGTCAGCTCGCCGATGAAGTTGCACATGCCCAGCGCCATCGAGCGGTGCATGTCGCGCCCCGGCATGCTGCCGCTGGCCTGGTAGGGGCGGCGCGTCTCGGTGCGCTCGTTGTCCGAGTTGATCACCTGGCTGGCCGAGAACACCAGCTGGGTCTGCGGGTCCATGTTCATCACCGCCACCATGCGCTCGACGCAGAACGGGTGCAGGATGTCGTCGTCGAACAGCGGCTTGATGAAGTGGCCCTTGCCGGAGTAGAAGCAGGACAGCAGGTTGGCCTCGCGCAGCGCGGTGCTGCGCTGGTAGATCACGCCGGGGTAGCGGGCGCAGATGTCGCGGATCTCCTCGCTGGGGCAGTTGTCGCTGACCAGGATCTCGGTGTTCGGGTAGGTCTGGCCGATGGCCGACTTGAGGCACTGCTCGAAGTGGGCCGGCTTGTACGACGGGATGACGATGCTGACTTTTGGATGGCTCATGGAATGCGGTGCTCCTGGGGATGGGCCGCGCCGCCCTGGCGGGCGGCGCGGACGGCGGTCCGGCTCAGACGGCGACGAGGGCGAGGATGTACTGCCACGGCAGCGCGTCCTCGACGGCGATGACCGGGTCGATGCCGCTGGCCTGGGCCATCAGGCGGATCGCCGGCAGGTATTTCTCGCGCGCCGGCTCGTCGAGGATGCGGGCGCTGCCGCCGCTGACCTGGAAGCCGGCGCGCTGGAACATGTCGAGCATGGCGCCGCGGGTGAACAGGCGCAGGCGCGCCGGGTCGAGCGCGGCGCCGGGTTGGTAGCGCAGGTCGCCGGCGTTCAGGTGGGCCTGGGTGCTCCAGTGCTGGAAGTTGCGCATCGCCGCGATCAGGCGGCCGCCCGGCGCCATGTTGGCGCGGATCTTGGCCAGCAGGGTCCAGGGGTCGTTGAGCTGTTCCAGCGCCTCGTCGAGCACCCAGCAGTCGGCGCCCTTGACGTGGTCCCACAGCTCGGCGCCGGCGTGCTCGATGTCCTGGTTGAAGACGAACTCGCAGTGCGGCCGGGCGGCGTGGGCCAGGCCGGGGGCGCGTTCGATTCCGGTGTAGTCGCAGATCGGGTTGCGCGCCTTGTAGGCCTTGGCGAAGGCGCCGTCGCGGCAGCCCAGCTCGACCAGCTTGCCGGCCTCGAGCGGCACGAAGGACAGCAGGTCGGCGTTGATCTGCGCGCTGGCGGTCGGCATGTCGTAGTGGTAGCCGCCGGTGCGGATCACCGTGCCCTGCCAGTCGTGCTTGATGTAGACGCGCTTGGGGTCGCGGCTGAAGTCGTTGGAGACCCAGTCGATGGTGCCGATCAGCTCGGGGCGGCCGGCGCGGTGGATCGCCAGCATGGTGGCGATCAGCGGCGCGCCGTGCTTGATCGGCATCGGCCACTGGCGCACCACGTCGATGTTGGTCAGCATGCAGGCCGGGTGCAGGTAGCGCACCACGCCGTCGGCGCGGTCGTAGCCCTGCTCGTTGACCGGCTGGATGCCGCCGACGCCGTACATGCCGGGGCGCAGGTGGCTGCGCAGCGATTCGAGGAAGCCGGGGTTGACGATCTCCACGTCCGAGTCGAGGAACAGCACCTCGCCGCTCAGGCCGAGATGGTTGATGGCCCAGGCCAGGCCGGGGCCGTGGTGGATGTTGTAGCCGAAGGGGATGAACTCGACGTTGTCGAAGCGCGCGGCGACGGCGCGGATCTGTTCGGCCACGTCGGGGTTGGAGCCGTCGACGATGTAGACGCGGTTGGTGTAGAACTTGCGCAGCGAGCCGAGCAGCGCGGCGATCAGGTCGGGCGCGTTGTAGGACACGGTGATGATCGGGATGTCCCCGATCGGCGCCGGGGCGGCGTGCGAGACGGCCGGCGCCTGCGGCGCCTGCGGCGCGGCCAGGCGCGGCGCGGCCGGCTTGGCGACGCGCTGCATCACCGTTTCCAGATTGCGCACGAAGCGCGGGCTGTCGAACAGGGCGCAGGTCTGGCGCTGCTCGGCCAGCTGGCGCTTCATGGCGGCGATGCGTTCGGGGTCGTTGGCCAGTTCGACGGCCAGCTCCTCGTAGGCGGCGAAGTCGTAGGTGATCAGCTGCGCCAGGTTGACGGCGCGCAGCAGGCTGCCGGCCATGCGCGAGGCGAAGGTGCTGCCGGCGCAGGTGAGCAGCGGCAGGCCGGCCCACAGCGCGTCGCTGGCGGTGGTGCCGGCGTTGAAGGGGAAGGTGTCGAGGAACAGGTCGGCCAGCTGGTAGCGCGCCAGGTACTCGGCCGGCACGGCGCGGGTGGCGAAGATCAGCCGCGTGCGCTCGACGCCGGCCTGCTCGGCGTGGCGCCACAGGTTCTCGCGCACCTCGTCGTAGTCGGCCACCAGCCACAGCACGCTGTTCGGCACGCGCTTGAGGATGGACATCCAGACGCCGAACACCTCGGGGGTGAACTTGAAGTTGTTGTTGAACGAGCAGAAGACGAAGGCGTCGTCGGGCAGCTGCACGCTGGCGCGGCTGGGGCGGGCGGCAATCAGGCGCTGGCGGTCGTTGATCTGGAAGGTGTCGGGCAGGTACAGCGGCTTTTCGGTGTAGTTGGCGGCCAGCTCGGGCGGGATGAGGAACTCGTCGGCCAGCACGTAGTCGACGCCGGGCAGGCCGGTGGTGCCGGGGAAGCCGAGGTAGGTCATCTGCACCGGCGCCGGGCGGAAGGCCAGGATGTTGGGGCGCGCGCCCAGGGTCAGGCCGTGCAGGTCGACCAGGATGTCGATCTCGTGGGTGCGGATGCAGCGTGCCGCCTGCTCGTCGGTCATGGCGTCGATGCGGATGTAGTGGTCCATCGCCTTGACCACGCGGGCGCGGATCGGCGAGTGGTCCTCGCGGCTCCAGCTGAAGGCGTACACCTCGACCTTGCTGCGGTCGTGCAGCTCGTACAGCTCGGCGGTGAGGATGGACACGGCGTGCGAGCAGAAGTCCGACGACAGGTAGCCGATGCGCAGGCGCGGGTGGGCGTAGCCGTAGGCGCCGGTCAGCGGCGCGACGGCGGCGTTGACCTTCTCATTGACGAAGCGGCGCGCGGCGGCCAGCTGCTGGGCCGGGTCGGCCGAGGCGCTGAGCATGGCCAGCGCCGAGGTGCCGTCCATCATGGTGGCGGTGGAGATGTGTTCGAGGCCGCTGTAGACCGGCCATTCGCACTGCTTCTGGCGCAGGTGCACCCAGTGGGTCATGACGTTGGCCTGCTGCGGGTCGACCCGCAGGCTGCGCGCCAGCATCGCCTCGGCGGCCGGGTACTGTTTGCGGATCTCCAGCAGGCGGCCCAGGTTGTTGAGCGTTTGCAGGTAGAGCGGGCGGTTGGCGCTGACGTCGGGCTGCACCGCCGGCGTGAGGATTTCGCGCCAGGTGGCCAGCGCCTCGTCGGGCCGATTGAGCCGCTCGAGCAGGGTGCCCAGGTTCAGGCGCGCCTCGACGAAGCCGGGGTTGAGCGCGATGGCGCGGCGGTAGATCGTTTCGGCGCCGAGGTCGTCGCCCGCCGCCGAGACGGTCACGGCCAGGTTGAAGCAGGCGGCGTAGGCCAGCGGCGTGACGGTGTGGTCGAGCCACAGCCGGTACAGGGCGATGGCGGCGTCGAGCTGGCCGTGCTCCTGCAGTTGGGCGGCGGCGCCGAACAGATCGGTGATCGACATGGCGCCGCTGGCGGCCAGTTGCAGCACGTTCGGGACGGTTTGGGAGGCTTGAGCGGTCATGGGCAGATGGCTGGTTGGTCGTTTCGGGCAGGCGCAATCTATCGGCGCGGCGGACGCCTAAAGGAAGTGCCTATCATACCTTTTGTCGCTCTGGCTGGGGCAAGTTTTTGGCTCCAGAGCAACACTCGCGCCAAGGCGGCGCGCCAAGGCGGCTCGCCAAGGCGGGGCACGGGGACACGGCCGGCGCCGGCCGCCGCGCCGGTGATGGCGCGGCCGGCCGGCGCCGGCGCCGTGTCAGCGCTTCGGCACGGCGAACCAGCTGTCGGCCTGCGGCTTGAACTCGCCGCCCTTGTCGCTGCCGCCGCCGGCCAGCGGCGCAATGGCCGGCAGGCCGTGCGCGGCGTAGCGTTCCAGCGCGGCCGCCATGGCGCGCGCCGGTTGCGCCGCGTGGGTGGCGCTTTGCAGCAGCTGGGCCGGGGTGGCCGGGCCGCCGGCCGCCGGCGCCACCGCCGCGCCGTCGCCGTACTGGCGCAGCGCCTCGCCCAACTGGCCGACGCGCTGTTGCAGCGCGCCGCTGTCGCGCTGGGCGAGGAACCAGACGTCGGCGCTGGCATGGCTGAGGCCGTCGCTGGTCTGGTAGCTCGACGTCAGGCCGATGCGGTTGCCGTTTTGCAGCGTGGCGCTGGCCTCGGCGCGGGTGCTGATCGAGCTGATGCCCAGCGCGTCCAGGCCGAGCAGCTCGGCGGCCTGGCTGAGGCCGTCGCTGTTGCCGTCGACCCAGACGCGCAGCGCGCCGAAGGCCGCGTCGGCGCTGCTGATCTGGCCGTCCTTGTTGCTGTCGAGCTCGGCCAGGGCGGTGTAGCCGTCGTCCGCCCTGGCGCCGCCGGCCAGCGCGGTGGCGCCGCCGAACAGTTCGCCGCCGTCGTTGATGTGGCCGTCGCCGTTGCGGTCGAGGGCCAACAGGCCGTCGCGCGGCGCCACCCAGCCGGTCGGCACGGGTTTGCCGTCGGCGTAGATGTCGAAGCGCACGCCGGCGTCGGCGCCCAGCGTCGAGACGCCGTTGCCGTCCAGGTCGAGCACGAGCGGCGTGGCGTAGCGCGACGACGAGGGGTCCAGCGCCATGGTCTGCGCCAGCGTCATGGCGGCCACCTGGGTGTTGGTGAAGGCGGCGATCTGCGCCGTGCTCAGGGCGGCCAGGTCGGCCGTCTCGAGCGCGGTGATTTGCAGCGTGGCCAGCGCGGCCAGGCCGGCGTTGCTGAGGAAGGGCATCTGGCCGGCCGTCAGCGCGGCGATCTGGTCGACGCTGAAGGCCAGCAGCTGGCTGGTCTTCAGGCCGGCGATCTGGGCGTTGCTGAGGCCGGCGATCTGCGTGGTCGACAAGTAGCCGATCTGGGTGGTCGTCAGGGCGCCCAGCTGGGTGGTGCTCCAGGCCGCCAACTGGGTGGTGCTGAAGGCGCCGATCTGGTCGATCGACAGCACGGCGATCTGCGCGTTCTTCAGCGCCTGCATCTGCGTGTTGGTCAGCGCGCCGGCCTGCGGCGCGCTCAGCGCCTCGATCTGCGTGTTGGTCAGCGTCAGGATCTGCGAGGCGGTCAGCGCCACCAGCTGGTCGGTCGACAGCGCGCCGACCTGGTCGACGGTGAGCTGGGTGATCTGGCTCAGCTTGATCGAGGCCAGTTGCGCCGTGGTCAGCGCCTGCACCTGGCCGTTCGACAGGGCCGGCAGTTGCAGCGCGCTCAGGTAGCCGATCTGCGCGGTGCGCAGCGCGGCGATCTGGCCGGTGCCCAGCGCCAGCATCTGGTCGGCCGTGAGGGCGCCGATCTGCAGGCTGGTCAGCGCCTGCACCTGGCTGGTGTTGAGCGTCGGCACCTGGCCCAGCCCGAGGCTGGAGATTTGCAGCGTGCCGAGGGCGGCGATCTGGCCGCTGCTCAGCGCGCCGAGCTGGTCGGAGTTGAGCGCCACCAGGCTGTCGACCTGCAGCGAGTAGACCTGGGCCGTGCTCAGCGCCTGCAACTGCGCGCTGCCGAAGGCGGCGATCTGGGCCGGCGCCACGGCGGCGATCTGGCCGGTGCCCAGGCCGCGCACCTGGGCGGTGGTCAGCGCCGCCGTCTGGCTGGTCGACAGGCCGCTGAACTGGTTGCTGCTCAGCGCGGCGATGTCCTGGGTGTCGATGGCGACGATCTGGTCGGTGCTCAGGGTGGCCAACTGGTCGGCGCTCAGCGCGCCCATCTGCGCGGTGGTCAGGCCGGGCAGCTGGTCGGAGTTGAGCACGCTGATCTGTTGCGTGTTCAGGCTGGCGGCCTGGTTGCTGCTCAGCGCGGCGATCTGGGCCGAGCGCAGCGCGGCGATCTGCGCCGTTTGCAGGGCTTGCAGGGCGTCGGTGCTCAGGCCGTAGGCCAGTTGCGCCGTGCTCAAGGCGGCGATGTGGGCGGTGTCGAGCGCGCTCAGTTGCAGCGTGCTCAGGCCGTACAACAGCTGGCCGGTGCCGAGCGCGGCGAACTGGCCGCTGCCCAGGGCGTTGAGCTGGTCGCTGCCGAGCGCGCCGATCTGCTCGCTGCCGAGGGCGGCGATCTGGCGCGTCGCCAGCACCGCCAGGTCGGCCGTCTCCAGCGCGGCGATCTGGTCGGTGTTGAGGGCCGCCACCTGGGCGCTGCCCAGCGCGGCGGCCTGGGCGGTGCCCAGGGCGACGATCTGGTCGGTGGTCAGGCCGTTGTGGACGAGGCTGGTGGACAGCGCGGCGATCTGGCCGGTGGCCAGGCTGGCCAGCTGCTCGGTGCGCAGCGCCTGCAACTGCTCGCTGCGCAGCAGGTTGAGCTGGCTGGTGGCCAGCGCGGCCAGGTCGGCCGTCTCCAGGGCGGCGATCTGGTCGCTGTTGAGGGCGCCGATCTGCGTGCCGCCCAGGGCGCGGGCTTGGCGCGTGCTGAGGGCGACGATCTGGTCGGTCGACAAACTGGCGAATTGGTCGCTGCCCAGGGCGGCGACGGCGGCCGTGCTGAGCACGCCGAATTGATCGGTGCCGAGCGCGGCCAGCTGCGTGCTGCTCAGCGCGGCGAGCTGCGCCGAGGCCAGCGCGGCGACCTGCGCCGTGGCCAGGGCGGCCACCTGCGCCGTGCCCAGGCCGTTCGCCAGCAGTTGCGGGCTCAGGCCGCTGAGCGCGCTGGTCGAGAGGGCGTTGAGCTGGTCGCTGGTCAGGGCGCCGAACTGGTCGGAGCTGAGCGAGCCGAGCTGGTCGCCGTGCAGCGCGTTCAGGTCGGCCGTTTCCAGCGCGGCCACCTGGTCGGTCGACAGGGCGGCGATCTGCGCGGTCGACAGGGCGGCCGCCTGGGCCGTCTGCAGGGCGGCCATGTGGTCGGTGGAGAGGGCGGCGATCTGCGCGCTGCCCAGGCCGGCGATCTGGCCGCTGCCGAGCACGCTGAACAGGGTGGTCGTCAGGGCGGCGATGTCGGCCGTGGTGATGGCGGCCACCTGGTTGCTGCCCAGGGCGGCGAAGTCGGCGCTGTCGAGCGCGTTGAGCTGGTCGCTGCTGAGCATGGCGACCTGGCCGGTGCCCAGCGCGGCGGCCTGCATGCTGCTCAGGGCGACCATCTGGTCGGTGGTGACGGCGCCGAACTGGCTGGCGCTCAAGGCGCCGATCTGCGTGCTGCTGAGCACGGCGAAGTCGTCGGTGTTGAGCACGGCGATCTGCTCGCTGCGCAGGCCGGCGATCTGGCGCGTCGCCAGGTTGGCCACCTGCAGCGTCGACAGCACGGCGATCTGGTCGCTGCCCAGCGCCGCCATCTGCGCCGAGCTGAGCGCGTTGAGCTGGGCGGTGGCCAGGTTGTACACCTGGTCGGTGTTCAGCGCGGCGATCTGGTCGGTGCTCAGCGCGGCCAGCTGGGCCGTGCGCAGGGCGGCGATGTCGTCGCTGTTGATGGCCCGCAGCTGGTCGCTGCCCAGCGCGGCGATCTGCGCCGTGCCCAATGCCGCCGCCTGGGCGGTGCTCAGGGCGGCGATCTGCGTCAGGCTCAGCTGGTTGACCTGGACGGTGGCCAGCGCGGCGATCTGCGCCGTGGTCAGCGCCGCCAGGTCGTCGAGCTCGATGGCGATCAACTGGTCGGAACTCAGGGCGTTGAGCTGGGCCGACGCCAGGCCGCTCACCTGCAAGGTGGTCAAGCTGACGATCTGGTCGGTGGTGAGGGCGTGCAGCTGGTCGCTGCCGAGGGCGTTCAGCTGGGCGCTGCCCAGGGTCTGCAACTGGTCGAGGGTGAGGGCGTTGAGCTGGTCGCTGCTCAGGGCGGCGATCTGCGCCGTGCGCAGCGCCGCCAGGTCGTCGGTCTCCAGCGCCTGCAGCTGGGTGGTGCTGAGGGCGGCGATCTGCCGGGTCTGCAGGGCGGCCGCCTGCGCGGTGGTCAGGGCGGCGACGCGGTCCAGCGTCAACTGGCCGATCTGGTCGCTGCCCAGGGCGGCGATCTGCGCCGTCTTCATGGCGGCGATGTCGTCCAGGTCGAGGGCGTTGACCTGGTCGGTGCCCAGGGCGGCCACCTGGGCCGTGCCCAGGCTGCTCACCTGCAGCGTGGTCAGCGCGGCGATCTGCGCCGTCGCCAGCGCGTGCAGCTGGTCGCTGTTCAGGGCGGCGATCTGCGCCGCGCCCATGTTGGGCAACTGGTCGAGGGTCAGCGCGGCCAGCTGCTCGCTATTGAGGGCGGCGATCTGCGCCGTTTTCAGCGCCAGCAGGTCGTCGGTCTCCAAGGCGGCCACCTGGTCGCTGCGCAGCGCGGCGATCTGCGCTGTCAACAGGGCGGCGGCCTGGGCCGTCGTCAGGGCGACCACCTGGTCGGTCGAGAGGGCCTGCAGCTGGTCGCTGCCCAGCACGGTCAACTGGGCGGCGCGCAGGGCGGCGATGTCGTCGGTCTCCAGCACGGCCACCTGGGCCGTGGCGAGGGCGGCGATCTGGTTGCTGGTCAGGCTGGTGGCCTGGCGCGTGGTCAGGGCGACGATCTGGTCGCTGTTGAGGGCGCGGATCTGGTCGGTCGACAGGGCGGCGATCTGCGCCGTCGTCATGGCCTGCAGCTGGTCGGTGGTGAGCAGGCCGAACAGGTTGGTGCCGAGCGCCAGCAGCTGGGCCGCCGTCAGCACGGCGAAGTCGGCCGTCTCGAGCGCGCCGATCTGGTCGGAGTTGAGCACGGCCAGTTGGCGCGTGCTCAGCGAGGACACCTGCAGCGTGGTCAGGGCGACGATCTGGTCGGTGCTGAGCAGGCCGACCTGGGCCGTGCCCAGGGCGGCGATCTGCGCGGTGCGCAGGGCGGCGATCTCGTCGGACCACAGCGCGGCCAGCTGGTCGTTGTTCATGCCGGCGATCTGCGCGGTGGCCAGGCCGCTGACCTGGCGCGTCGTCAGCGCGGCGATTTGCCCCGTGCCGAGCGCCTGGAACTGCAGCGTGGTCAGCGCGGCCACCTGGGCCGTGGCCATCGCCTGCAACTGGTCGGTCAGCAGGGCGCCCAGCTGGTCGCTGCTCAGGGCGACGATCTGCGCCGTCTTCAGCGCCACCAGGTCGACCGTTTCCAGTGACTGCAACTGGGTCGTGCTCAGCGCGGCCAGCTGGCTGGTCGCCAGGTTGGCCACTTGCAGCGAGCTCAGCGCGACGATCTGGTCGCTGCCCAGGGCGGCGATCTGGTCGCTGCCCAGGGCGTTGATCTGCCGGGTTTTCAGGGCGTTCAGGTCGGCCGTCTCCAGCGCGACGATTTGGTCGGTGCTCAGCGCGGCGATCTGGGCGGTGCCCAGGTTGCTCGCCTGCAGCGTGGTCAGCGCGACGATCTGGTCGCTGCTCAGCGCTTGCAGCTGCGCCGTGCCGAGCGCGGCCAGTTGGGCCGTCTTCAGCGTTTGCAACTGGTCGGTGCCGAGCGCGGCCAGCTGGGCCGTGGTCAGCGCGGCCATCTGCTGGGATTTCAGCGCCACCAGGTCGGCCGAGGGCAGCAGTTGCAGCTGGGCGGTGCCCAGCGCGGCGATCTGCGCGGTGCTCAGGCTGGCGATCTGCAGCGAGGTCAGCGCGCCGGTCTGGTCGCTGCCCAGGGCGGCGATCAGGCTGGTGCCGATGGCGGCCAGCTGGGCCGTCCGCAGCGCGGCGAAGTCGGCGCTCTCCAGCGCGTTCAACTGGTCGCTCGACAGCGCGGCGACCTGGGCGGTGCCCAGGTTGCTGACCTGCGCGCTGGTCAGCGCGATGATCTGGTTGCTGTCGAGGGCGGCGATCTGCGCCGTCTTCAGCGCGGCGATCTGGGCGGTGCGCAGCAGGGCCAGGCCGGCGCTGCCGAGGGCGGCGATCTGTTCGCTGGCCAGCACGGCGATCTGCGCCGTGCCCAGGCTGGTGAACTGGCGCGTGCTCAGCGTGGCGATCTGGCCGGTGCTCAAGCCTTGCAGCTGGGCGCTGCCCAGGGCCAGCAGCTGCGCCGTGGTGAGCGCCTGCAGCTGGTCGCTGCCGAGCAGGTTGAGGGCGTCGCTGCCCAGCGTGGCCAGCTGCGCCGTCTTGAGGGCGGCCAGGTCGGCCGTCTCCAGCGCGCGCAGCTGGTCGCTGCCCAGCACGGCCAGCAGGCGGGTGCTCAGGTTGGCCACCTGCAGCGTGCTCAGCGCGGCGATCTGGTCGGTGCTCAGGCTGGCCAGCTGGTCGCTGGAGAGGGCGTTGAGCTGTTGCGTCTTGAGGGCGGCCAGGTCGGCCGTCTCCAGCGCCGCCAACTGCTCGCTGAGCAGGGCCGCCACCTGGGCGGTGCCCAAGGTGCTGGCCTGCAGCGTGGTGAGCGCGGCGATGTGCATGCTGTCGAGCGCGCGCAGCTGCGTGGTGCTGAGGGCGGCGGTTTGCGCCGTCTTCAAGGCCTGCCACTGGCTGCTGGCCAGCGCGGCCAGCTGGTCGCTGCCCAGCGCGTTGATCTGCTGGCTTTTCAGCGCGGCCAGGTCGGCCGTCTCCAGCGCGGCCACCTGGTCGGTCGACAGCAGCGCCACCAGACGGGTCGCCAAGGCGCCTGCCTGGGCGCTGCCCAGCGCGGCGATCTGGTCGGTGCTGACGGCGGCCAGCTGGTCCGAGCGCAGCGCGTTGAGCTGGCTGCTCTTCATGCTGGCCCAGTCGGCCGTGGTCAGCGCCGGGATCTGCGCGCTGCCGAACCAGGTGATCTGGTTGCTGCTCAGGGCGTTGACCTGGGCGGTGCTGAGGGCGCCGATCTGCGCCGAGCTGAGCACGCCGATCTGCGCCGAGTTCAGGTCGGCGATCTGCGAGGTCTTCAGCGCCGCCACCTGGCCGACGCTGAGCGAGGCGATGGCGTTGGTGCCCAGACCGAGCAGCTGGCTCGACTTCAGCGCGGCGAAGTCGGCCGTCTCGAAGGCGCCCAGCTGGTCGGTGTTGAGCGCGCCCAGTTGCGCCGCCGTCAGCGCGCCGGCCTGGGCGCTGGTCAGGGCGACGATCAGGTCGGTGCTCAGCGAGGCCACCTGGGCCGTGGTCAGGGCGGCGATCTGCGCCGTTTTCAAGGCGGCCCAGTCGGCCGTCTCCAGCGCGTTGATCTGCAGCGTGGAGAGGGCGGCGATCTGCTTGCTGCCGAAGGCGCCGGCCTGGGCGGTGGTCAAGGCGGCGAGCTGGTCGCTGCCCAGCGCGGCCAGCTGGCCGCTGGCCAGCGCGGCGATCTGCGCCGTGCCCATGGCGGCGAACTGGGCGGTGCCCAGCGCGGCGACGGCGTTGCTCGACAGGGCGAGGATTTGCTGCGACTTCAGCGCCGCCAGGTCGGCCGTTTCCAGCGCGGCGACCTGGTCGGTGCTCAGGCTGGCCAGCTGGGCCGTGCCCATGGCCTGCGCCTGCGCCGTCTTCAAGGCGACGATCTGGTCGGTGCCCACGGCGGCCAGCTGGGCCGTGCCCAGCGCGGCGATCTGCGCCGTCTTCAGGCCGGCGAAGTCGGCCGTTTCGAGGGCGGCGATCTGCGCCGTCGACAGGCTGGCGATCTGCCGCGTGCTCAGCGCGCCGGCCTGGTTGCTGCTCAGGGCGGCGATCTGGTCGCTGTTCAAACCGGTCAATTGTTGCGTGCCCAGGGCCAGCAGTTGGGCGCTGCCCAGCGCGCCGATCTGGTCGGTGCTGAGCACGGCGATGGCTTTGCTGCCGAGCCCGCCCAACTGGGCGCTGCGCAGCGCGGCCAGGTCGGCCGTCTCCAGCGCCAGCAGCTGGTCGCTGACCAGCGCGGCCAGTTGCTGCGAACTGAGGGCGTTGGCCTGGGCGGTGCGCAGGGCGACGAGCTGGTCGGTGCTGAGCGCGCCCACCTGGTTGCTGGTGAGGGCGGCGATCTGCTGGGTTTTCAGGCTGTTGAAGTCGGCGGTGCCGAGCGCGCCCAACTGCAGGGTCGACAGGGTGACGATCTGCTGGCTGCTCAGGGCGCCGGCCTGGTTGCTGCTCAGCGCGGCGATGTGGTCGGTGCTCAGCGCGGCGATCTGAGCGGTCTTCAGCGCCAGCACCTGCGCGCTGCCGAGCGCGGCGAACTGGCTGGTGGCCAGCGCGGCGATGGTGGCGGTGGCCAGCGCGGCGACCTGCTGGCTGCGCAGCACGGCCATGTTGGCGCTGCTCAGGGCGTTGATCTGGGCGCTGTTGAACAGGGCGATCTGGGCGGTGCCCAGCGCCACGGTCTGGGCGCTGCTCAGCGCGGCGATCTGGTCGGTGCTCAGGGTGAGCAGCTGGGCGCTGCCCAGCGCGGCCACCTGCGCCGTCTTCAGGGCGGCGAAGTCCTGGGTTTCGAGCGCGGCGATTTGCTCGGTGCTCAAGCTGGCCAGCTGGGCCGTGGTCAGCGCGGCGGCCTGCCGGGTGCTCAGGGCGACGATCTGGTCGCTGTTGAGGGCGCGCAACTGGGCGCTGCGCAGCGCGGCCACCTGGGCGGTGGTCAGCGCCTGGATCTGGGCGGTGCCGAGGGCGGCGGCCGTGCCGCTGCCGAGGGCGGCGATCTGCACCGTGCGCAGCGCGGCCAGGTCGGCCGTCTCCAGCGCGGCCAGCTGGTCGGTGGTCAGCGCCAGCAGCTGGTTGGTGGTCAGCGCGGCGGCCTGCTGGGTGCCGAGGGCGGCGATCTGGTCGCTGCCCAGCGTGGCGAACTGGCGCGTGCCGATGGCGGCGATCTGCGCCGTCTTCAGCGCGGCGAAGTTGGCCGTGCCGATGGCGGCCAGCTGGTCGCTGTTGAGGGCGGCGAACTGGTTGCTGCTCAGGCCGTTGGCCTGGCTCGACACGAGCGCGGCGACCTGGCCGGTGCCGAGGAAAGCCAGCCCGGCGCTGCCCAGCGCGTTGAGTTGGTGGCTGCCGAGGGCGACCAGGTCGGCCGTTTCGATGCTGGCGATCTGGTCGCTGCCGAGCGCGGCCACCTGGGCCGTGCGCAGGGCGGCGGCCTGGCCGCTGCTGAGGGCGACGATCTGGTCGGTCGACAGGGCGCGCACCTGGGCGGTCGACATGGCGGCGATCTGCGCGGTGCGCATCACGGCGATCGCGGCGCTGCCGAGCAGCACGAACTGGGCGCTGCCCAGCGCGGCGATCTGGGCGCTGCCGAGGGCGCCGAACTGGTCGGAGTTGAGGCCGTTGATCAGCTGGTTGGTGCTCAGGCTGGCCATCTGGCTGCTGCTCAGCGCCTGGATCTGCAAGGTGGAGAAGCCGCCGCCGAGCTGGCCCGTGCCCAGCGCCTGGATGTCGCTGGTGGTGATGGCGCGGATCTGCGTGCTGGTCAGCGCGCGCAACTGGGCGGTCGTCAGTACCCCGATCTGGTCGGTCGACAAGAGCGCAATGTCAGTCGTGTTCAACAGGCCGATTTGGCTGGTGCTCAGACTGAGAATTTGGTCGGTGTTTAAACCGGGGATGATCGATGGCATGGTTAATATCTCCTACAGGAAATATATAGTAACGCCAATCGCCCCGGTAGAGAGAGCTGAGCCGTAAAAGTTGCCCAAATCTTTGCTTGAAAACAATGACTTACGTGGTTCGGATAATCAAATTGGAAACACGGTAAGATAATAACTATCACCTTTGCCCGGACTACCCGCCACCATGCTGCAAACGCCCGCCACCTTCGTTCCGCTGATCCTGCCCCGGGCCCACGCCTCCACCCTGACCATGGTGTTCCAGCGCGACCGCCTGTTGCTGCGCGACGAAGGCCTGGCCCTGCCGGCGCCCGAGGTGGTGGCCGCGCTGGCGCTGCCGACGGCGCGCCTGCACGCTGTTGGTTTATGGCAACAATCCTACTACCAGACGGCCTGGACCGGGCTGGACGCGGTGGCGCCGGCCGGCCACAGCTTCCACCCGCTGCGCTCGCTGTTCGGCCAGCTCGACGACGAGTTCCTCGGCCTGGCCGGCCGCGCCAGCCAGTTGGCCGACTGGTCGCGCACCCACCAGTTTTGCGGCGCCTGCGCCACGCCGATGGGGCTGGCCGAGGGCGACCGCAGCTACCGTTGCCCGGCCTGCGGCATGTGCGCCTACCCGCGCATCTCGCCGGCCATGATGGTGCTGATCCGCAAGGGCGATTCGGTGCTGCTGGCCATGCACACGGCCTCGCCGTACAAGCGCTACACGGCGCTGGCCGGCTTTTTGGAGGCCGGCGAATCGATCGAGGAGGCGGTGCACCGCGAGGTGTACGAGGAGGTCGGCCTGCGCGTGCACAATTTGACCTACTTCGACAGCCAGTCCTGGCCCTTCCCCCACTCGCTGATGATCGCCTTCACCGCCGACTACCTGGACGGCGAGATCCGCGTCGACGAGAGCGAGATCGCCGACGCCCGCTGGTTCGGCCCGGACGACGAGTGGCCGGAGATGACGGTGTCGGTGTCGATCGCCGCGCGGCTGCTCAACTTGCACCGGCCGCGCCGGCCGGCCGGGTAGGCCGCCGCCCGCTCCGCCCCGCGCCGGCGGCGGCGTTGCGGCGTGCCCGGGCCGCCGCGCCGGCCGATGCCGGGCCGACATTTTCTATATACTGGCGGCACTCGTAATTTTTATGGTCTTTCATCATCATGTCTAAAGAAGAATTCTCGGAAAACGACTGGCGCCGCCTGCTCACCAGCCTGGGCGAGGACCGGACCGTCCGGGCCTGGCCGAAACGCCGCACCGCGTGGCCAAGGCCTGGAAGCACTGGACCTCCGGCTACGGCCAGGACCCGGTCGAGCTGCTCAAGGCCTTCGAGGATGGCGCGGAACAGTACAACGAGCTGATCGTGGTGCGCGGCATTCCCGTCTACAGCCACTGCGAACACCACCTGGCGCCCTTCTTTGGCAAGGCCACCATCGGCTATGTACCGAACGGCAAGATTGTCGGTTTGTCCAAGCTGACCCGCCTGGTCGACTGCTTCGCCAAGCGCCTGCAGGTGCAGGAGCGCATGACGATCCAGATCGCCAACGCGATGATGGAGGTGTTGGAGCCGAAGGCGGTCGGCGTGGTGGTGCGTTGCCGCCACATGTGCATGGAAAGCCGTGGCATCCGCACGCCGGGCGAGGAGACCATCACCTCGGCCATGCTGGGCGAGCTGCAGCCGAACCTGGCGCTGCGCACCGAGTTCCTGGCCCTGGCCCGCGAGCAATAAGCGCATGGCCGCCGGCATCGTTTGGCGCGACGGCGGGCCGCACGGCGCCCTGGCCGAGGCGCAGGCCCGGGCCCGCGCCGACGGCCGGCCGCTGCTGTTGTATTGGGGCGCGGCCTGGTGCCCGCCCTGCAACCGCCTGAAGTCCGAGGTGTTCGGCCACGAGGCGGTGATCGCCCAGGCGGCCGCCTTGCACGCCGTGCAGCTGGACGGCGACAGCGCCGGCGCCCAGGCGCTGGCCGAGCGATACCGCCTGCGCAGCTATCCGACGCTGGTGCTGTTGGCGCCCGACGGCGGCGAGACCACCCGCCTGCCCTGCGAACTGGACGGCGAACAATTCGCCGCCGCGCTGGCCCTGGCCCTGCGCCTCGGCGCCGGCGGCGGCAGCGCCGCCCGCGCGCTGCCAGCCGCGCTGGCCGGCGCCACCCTGGACGACGCGCAGTGGAGCCTGCTCAGCCATTACTCCTGGGACACCGACGAGGCCAGCCTGCTGGGCCAGCGCGCGTTGGCGCCCACCCTGCGCGCGCTGCACCACGCCGCGCCGGCCGGCGCCGCCCGCCTGCGCCTGGGCCTGCACGCGCAGCTGGCCGAGCGCGCCGCCGACCCGGCCGAGCTGCTGGCGCTGTGCGCCGACGCGGCGCAGGCCCGCGCCAACATGGACATCCTCTGCAACAGCGGCGCCAGCCTGCTGAAGTGGATGCTTGACGCCGGGCAGCGCGCCGCCGCCGCCACGGCGCTGCACGCGCAGGCCGGCCGCTGGGCCGAGGACTTGTGGCTGGGCCGGCCCGACCGCCTCGCCGCGCTGCGCCTGCAGGGCCGGCTGGAGCGCCTCGGCGCCCCGGCGGCCGAGCGCGGCGTCGGCATCGAGCGGCAGGTGCAAGCGCTGCTCGACGACAGCGTCGACGCTTGCGAGCGCCACACCCTGCTCAACACCGCCGTCAGCGCGCTCAACGACGCCGGCCTGGCGCGCCAGGCCGAGGCGCTGCTGCAAGCCGAGCTGGCCGCTTCGCACGCATCGTTCTACTTCATGTTGAGTTTGGCTTCCGCCGCGCGCCGGCGCGGCGACCATGGCGCCGTGCTGGACTGGTACGAGCGGGCCTGGCAAGGCGCGCGCGGCCCGGCCACGCGCCTGCAGTGGGGCGCGACCCTGCTGGCCAGCCTGGTCGAGCTGGCGCCGCAGGACCGGGCGCGCATCGAGCGCGCCGCCGAGGGATTGTTGCAGGATATCGGCGCGGCGGCGGACGCCTTCCGCCAGCGCAACCGCGCCCAGCTGCGCAAGCTGGAGCAACTGCCGGCCGGCTGGAACGGCGCCGGCCCGCACAGCGACCGCCTGTTGCAGCGCATCGTCGGCGGACTGGCCGCCTAAGACGGCACAGTCGCACAGTCGGGGTCAGTGCCGACATTCGGACACAGTCTCAGCAGTAGCGAGCCCCGGTGGCATGAGCAATGGTTGAGGTCGTGTCCGAATGTCGGCACTCGTATATTGAACGTACCGCAACGGCGTTGGATAATGATGGCGTTGAAGCGGCCGGGCGAAGTGACATTGATCGGCACGAGTGCCATTGAGCACGTGGGTCAGATAGGTGCCTTCGCCCGTTTCATTTTACAAGTCCGAACGGTATCTTGGGCCATCGCCATGGCGCGTAAGCCCGCATACGAGAGAGGTCAAAAATGGATACGGTACACGCTGTTGTAGGCATTGATGTGAGTAAGAAGAAGCTCGACGTGGCGTTGCTGGTCAACGGCAAGACGAAGTCGAAGGTGGTCGACAACTCCGCTTCGGGACATCGGGCTTTGTTGGAATGGTTGGGCAAGTCGAAGGCTCCGATGGCCGAGCTGCACGTTTGCATGGAGGCGACCGGCGTCTACTACGAGCCGGTGGCGCTGGCCCTGCACGCGGCCGGTTTGCGTGTCAGCGTGGTCAATCCGGCGTGCATCAAGGGGTTCGGGTACAGCGAGAATATCCGCAACAAAAACGACGCGGTCGACGCCGGGCTCATCGCCCGATACTGCGTCGCGATGGCTCCGGCGCCCTGGACGCCGCCACCGATCGAGCAGCGCCAGTTGCGCGCCTGGTCGATGCGCGTGCAGGCCCTGAAGGACATCCGCCAACAGGAGGAGAACCGGCTCGAGGCCCACACCGTCACGGGAATGGACGAGGTGGCCGAGCATGTGAGGGGGCACATCGCCTGGCTGAGCGCCGAGATCGCGAAGCTGGAGGACGAGATCGACGACCATATCGACCGCCACCCCGGCCTCAAGCACGACGCCGACCTCATCGCCAGCATCCCCGGTGTCGGTGCGACCACGGTGGCGAGGATTCTAGGCCACCTGGGCGACATTCGGCGCTTCGAGAGCGCGAAGGCGTTCGCGGCGTTTCTTGGCGTGACGCCGAAGCAGCGCAGTTCGGGAACCTCGGTGCGAGGGCGAACCATGATCAGCAGAACGGGCAGTACCGCGCTGCGCGCGGCACTCTACATGCCCAGCCTGGTCGCGCGCCGACACAACCCGATACTGGCCCAATTTGCCGAGCGACTGCTGGCAACCGGCATGGCGAAGAAGGCCGTGATCGGCGCGGTCATGCACAAGCTGACGCACCTCATCTACGGGGTCATCCACACCGGCAAACCCTTCGACGCAAACTATCTATCGAAAGGGCTTGCAAATCAAGACGGTATCTGACCCCGGGGGGCTTACTTCGACTGCTCGCGGTACTCGCTGACCATGTGCTTGGTGAAGTTGTACTTGCTGCCGCCATCGAGCAGGTCGACCAGGCGCTTGGGGTTGGACGCGGACATGAAGGCGTCGGCCGTGCCCTCGCTGCTGCGGCGGAACTTCATGCCGGGGCTGAGGATCTGGTTGGCGCCGATCTTCAAATGCTGGAAGCTCTTGGTCTTGTTGTTGTTGAGGATGCAGTGCAGCTCGCCGCGGAAGCCGGCGAAGGGGATCTTCAACCACCAGCCTTCGTCGCTGCCGTACACCACCACCTCGGCGTAGTGGGTGTTCTTGTCGGTCAACACGGGCTTGCCGAGCCGGTCGTTGATGCGCTTCATGGCTTCGTTCTTGGTCATGCTATTTCCTTGCTTCGTGTACTGCACAGACTGCTAAATTGATCTCGCCGGGTGGCCTCATTTGGCCGGCGCCGCCAGCATGCGCTCGCGCACCGCCTTGAATTCCGCGCCGCTCTTCCAGTGAGGATACTCCTTCCCCTGCGCCACCTGGTAGCCGACCTGGAACAACAGGCCGACATCCTGCACCGCGCCGGCCAGATCCCAGTCCGGCTGCACCACGTCGTTGACGGTGTGGTAGTCGTGCGCGATGTAGCTGAGCAGCTTTTGCTGGGCGTAGCCGGCCCGCTTGCCGATGAAGTCGGTGCCGCCGCGCACATACACGACGGGCACGCCGACCTTGGCGAACTCGAACTGGTCGGCCCGGTAGAAGCCGCCGAAGGCGCTGTTGCTGTCCGGCCGCGCCAGGCGGCCCTGGCCGCGCGCCACCTCGGCGACCACGTCGTCGGCGCTGGACTTGCCCATGCCGGTCAGCTCGACGTCGCGGGTGCGGCCCCACAGGTTGAGGCCGTCGACGTTGATGTCGAGCAGCGTCTTGGCCAGCGGATACAGCGGATAGCTGGCGTAGTACTGCGCGCCGAGCAGGCCGCGCTCCTCGCCGGTGGTCAGCAGGAACAGGATGGTGCGGCGGGGCGGCGTTGGCAGCGCCTTGTAGGCGCGCGCCACTTCCAGCAGCGCGGCCACGCCGGAGGCGTTGTCCTTGGCGCCGTGGAAGATTTGCTGGCTGCGCGGACCGGGCAGGCTCTCGTCGACGCCGAAGTGGTCCCAGTGCGCGCTGTAGATGACCACCTCGTCCTTGACGGCCGGATCGCTACCGCTGATCTTGGCCAACAGGTTGTGCGAGCCGACCTCGCGCCAGACGTTCTGCGCCGTCATGTTGATGCGCACGCCCAAGGCCACCGGCTTGAAGTCGCGCGACAGCGCGGCTTGCTTGAGGGCGTCGAAGTCGTGGCCGCCGGCCTTGGCCAGTTCGCGCGCGCGCTCCAGCTGCAGCCAGCCGGGCATCGCCGGGAAGGCCGGGTTGACGCCCTTGCTGCGGATGGCGAAGTTCTCCCGGCCCCAGCTGTTGCGCACCACCTCGAAGGGGTAGGCCGCCGGCTTGGTCTCGTGGACGATCAGCGCCGCCGCCGCGCCCAGCTTGGCGGCCATCTCGAACTTGTAGGTCCAGCGGCCGTAGTAGCTCATCGCCTTGCCGCCGAACACGTTCGGGTCGAGCTGGCCGGGGTGCTTGGGATCGGCCACGGGCGGATCGTTGATCAGCATCAGCAGGGTCTTGCCCTTCAGGTCGACGCCCTTGTAGTCGTCCCAGCGGAACTCCGGCGCGTTGACGCCGTAGCCGACGAACACCAGCTCCGAGTCGGCCACGCTGATGGTTTTTTCGGTGCGCGCGGTCCAGGCCACGTAGTCCTCGGGGAACTGCAGGGCCACGCTGGCGCTGCCCGGCAGCGGCGCGGTGTATTTCAGCGTCGGATGGCTGGAGATGCCCAGCATCGGCACTTTTTGCAGATACGTGCCGTCCGGGTTGCCCGGCTCCAGGCCGAGCTGTTTGAACTGGCCTTGCAGATAGCTCAGCGTGACGGTCTCGCCGTTGCTGGCCGGGGCGCGGCCCTCGAACTCGTCGGAGGCCAGGGTCTTGATGTGCTTGAGCAAACCGTCGGCCGTGATGGCGCGCGCGGCGGCCTGCGCGGCCTGCGTGGTGGCCGGGCTGGCCGGCGCGGCGGCCGGCTGGGCGCCGCCCTTGCCGGCCTTGGCGGCGGTTTTGGCGGCGGCCTTGGCCGTTGCGCTGGCGGGCGCGCCGGCCTGCAGCGCCGGCGCGGCGGCGGCGGCGGGCCTGCGCGCCGACCGAGAACGCCAGCGCCAACGTCAGCGCCGGGAACAGATTGGGTGTCATGGGGAATTGTGAAATGGAAAGATTCCTTATTTTGACACACTTTGCTGCGTTAGCACATCGGCCAACCAGTCGACGAAGACCCGCACCCGGGGCGACAGGTGGCGGTTGTGGGCGTAGACGATAGACAAGGGCAGCGGCGCCGGGCGCCATTGCGGCAGCACCTCCTCCAGCTCGCCGGTGGCCAGCAGCTTGCCCAGGCCGACCCGCGGGTTCTGGATCAGGCCCAGGCCGGCGCGGCAGCTTTCCAGATAGGCCTCGGTGCCGTTGACCGAGACCGAACTGCGCATGCTCACGGTGCGGCGCCGGCCGTCGGCGTCCTGGTACTCCCAGTCGAGGTCGCGGCCGGTCTGGCTGGAAAAGAAGTTGACCGCCTGGTGCTGGGCCAGGTCGGCCAGCGTCTGCGGCCGGCCGTGGCGCTCCAGGTAGCTGCGCGCGCCGCAGTTGATCTGTTCGATCTCGCCGATGCGCTTGGCGATCAGGCTGGAGTCGCGCAGGGTGCCGCCGCGCACGGCGCAGTCGATGCCCTCGCCGACCAGGTCGGCGTAGCGGTCGTTCGAGCCGAGCCGCAGCTGGATGTCGGGGAACTGGCGGAAGAAGTCGGGCAGGGCGGGGATCACCACCAGGTGGGCCAGCCGCTCGGGCAGCTCGACGCGGATGCTGCCGCTGGGCTGGCGGCCGTCGCCGAGGAACAGGGCGTTGACGTCCTCCAGGTCGTTGAGCAGGGCGCCGCAGCGGTCCAGGTAGATCTGCCCCTCGACGGTCAGGCTGACCTTGCGCGTGGTGCGCTGCAGCAGGCGCACCCCGAGCTGCTGTTCGATGGCCTGCACGGCGTTGCTGACGCTGGGCTTGGGCAGGTCGAGCTGCTCGGCCGCCTGGGTGAAGCTTTTGCAGTCGGCCACCGCCTTGAAGATCTGCATCGCCTTGAACTGGTCCATGATTGTTAGCTATTCTCGAATAAACAAATACGATTTTGATGATTTATTACCGATATCGATAATAGCATAATGGCTTCACCGCGGCCCGACACGGCGTCCGCGCCCCCCTCAACGACACTGGAGAAACACCATGCAAACCCGCAAACTCGGCAACACCGGCCCGCAAGTGGCGCAACTGGGCCTGGGCCTGATGGGCATGTCCGACCTGTACGGCCCGGCCGACCGCGCCGAAAGCATCGCCACCATCCACGCCGCGCTCGACGCCGGCGTCACCCTGCTCGACACCGGCGACTTCTACGCCATGGGCCACAACGAGCTGCTGCTGCGCGAGGCGCTGGCCGGCCGGGCGCGCGACAGCGTGCAGATCAGCGTCAAGTTCGGCGCGCTGCGCGACCCGGACGGCGGCTGGAGCGGCATCGACAACCGCCCGGCGGCGCTGAAGAACTTCGCCGCCTACTCGCTGCAACGGCTGGGCGTCGAGCAGATCGACATCTACCGTCCGGCCCGGCTCGACCCGAACGTGCCGATCGAGGACACCGTCGGCGCCATGGCCGAGCTGGTCAAGGCCGGCCACATCGGCCACATCGGCCTGTCCGAGGTCGGCGCCGACACCTTGCGCCGGGCCCACGCGGTGCACCCGATCGCCGACCTGCAGATCGAATACTCGATGATCTCGCGCGGCATCGAGGACGGCATCCTGCAAACCTGCCGCGAGCTGGGCATCGGCGTCACCGCCTACGGCGTGTTGTCGCGCGGCCTGATCTCCGGCCACTGGAGCGCGCAGCGCGCCGGCGAGGCCGACTTCCGCGGCCAGTACAGCCCGCGCTTCCAGGGCGACAACCTGCGGCGCAACCTGGCGCTGGTGGAGAAGGTGCGCGCCATCGCCGCCGAGCTGGGCGTGTCGGTGGCCCAGGTGGCCATCGCCTGGGTGCTGGCGCAGGGCGTCGACATCGTGCCGCTGGTCGGCGCGCGCACACGCGACCGGCTGGGCGAGGCGCTGGGCGCCACCGGCCTGGTGCTGTCGGCGGCCGACCTGGCGCGCCTGGACGAGGCGATGCCGGCCGGCGCCGTGGCCGGCGCGCGCTACAACGCGCACCAGGCCGCCGGCCTGGACAGCGAAGCCCGCGCCACGGTCTAACGCGCGGCCATCCGACAGGGGGGGCGCGGCGCCGCCGCCGGCGCCGCGAGCAGCCCGGCGCGGCGACCACCATCGCCGCGCCTTTTTGTTTGTCAATTGCAAAACCTTGTCAATCACCACTTCATCTTGTTGCCTTTTGGCACATAAAATCGATTGCAAGGAATTACTTCTCGGCAAACTGTTGCATTCACGTCACTTCTAAGACTATTCTTTATTCTCGTATTGCCGATTCCAAAAGAGGATAGCCGTGAATAAACTGTCTTTCCAACAAAAGCTGTGGGTGCCGCTGATCGCAAGCCTGATCTGCATCTTCATCATTTTTGTCTATGGCGCGGTGCAAACCCGCGATCTGCGCATCGAAGAGCGCAGCAACGACCTGAGCGATGTCGACGACGTCGCCCTGAGCGTCGTCAAGTTGTACGGCGAGCAGGCCCAGTCCGGCGCGCTGAGCAAGGAAGAGGCGCAAAAGCGCGCCCGCGAAGTGATCAAGTCGCTGCGCTTCGGCAAGGACGGTTACGTCTCCATCACCAGCGCGACCGGCGTCGCGCTGATGAATCCCTTCAAACCCGAAAACGACGGCAAGGATTTGAGCGACTTCAAGGACGCCAAGGGCGTCTACCTGTACCGCAACATCGCCGCCGCCGGCGCCAGCCCGTCCGGTGCCGGCTTCGTCCACTACCACTGGACCCGCCCGGGCGGCACCGAGCCGGTCGCCAAGATGAGCCGGGTGGCGCGCTACAAGCCGTGGGGCTGGGACCTGGTCACCGGCGTCTACATGGACGACATCGACGACGCCTTCCGCGCCTCGCTGCTCAAGTCGGCCGGCGTGCTGGCCGGCGTGTTCGCGCTGCTGTGGCTGGTGGTGAGCGCGATCAACCGCAGCCTGCGCCACACCATCGGCGGCGACCCGGCCTACGCCAGCGAGGTGGCCCTGCAGATCGCCAACGGCGACCTGAGCACCCCGGTGCAGACCCACAAAACCGACGACAGCAGCATCCTGTTCGGCATGAAGACCATGCAGGCCAAGCTGGCCGACACCATCGGCGAGATCCGCCGCAGCGCCGACACCATCGCCACCGCCTCGGCCGAGATCGCCACCGGCAATATGGATTTGTCGGCCCGCACCGAAAGCCAGGCCAGCTCGCTGGAAGAGACCGCCGCCTCGATGGAGGAGTTGACCTCCACCGTCAACCAGAACGCCGCCAACGCCCAGCAGGCCAACCAGCTGGTGATCTCGGCCGCCCAGGTGGCCGAGAAGGGCGGCCACGTGGTGTCGCAGGTGGTGCAGACCATGGAGACCATCAACGCCTCGGCGACGCGCATCGTCGACATCATCAGCGTGATCGACGGCATCGCCTTCCAAACGAATATTCTGGCGCTCAACGCGGCGGTCGAGGCGGCCCGTGCCGGCGAGCAGGGCCGTGGCTTCGCCGTGGTCGCCACCGAGGTGCGCAACCTGGCCCACCGCAGCGCGGCGGCGGCCAAGGAGATCAAGGAGTTGATCGGCGCGTCGGTCGACAGCATCAAGGCCGGCAGCGTGCTGGTGGCGGAGGCCGGCACCACGATGGACCAGGTGGTGGCCAGCGTTTCGCGCGTCACCGAGATCATGGGCGCGATCACCTCCGCCTCGAACGAGCAGAGCACCGGCATCGGCCACGTCAACCAGGCCATCACCGAGATGGATTCGGTGACCCAGCAGAACGCCGCGCTGGTCGAGGAGGCCGCCGCCGCCGCCGGCAGCATGCAGGACCAGGCCGCCATGCTGGCCCAGCTGGTGACGCGCTTCCGCCTCAGCGCCGCCGAGGGCCGCGCCCCGGCCGTCGGCGCGCCGCGCCGGCCGGCCCTGTCGCGCTAAGGGACATAGGCTTGTTCACGGGCTGGCGGGATGCCGGCCCCACCCCGCCAGAAGAGGGGTCTGACCCCGGCGGGGTCAGACCCCGGCTTCCGCGTCCCGGGGTGGGGTAAGGTGCGTCGCGCCTACTGCGGCGCGCCCGCAGCCGGCACGGCCGGCGGCGCCACCAGCGCCGGCTGGAAAGTGAACTTGCCGCCCTCGGCGCGGAAAATCCCCACCGGCTCGCCGAACTCCCCCTTGTTGTCCGCATACTGCGAGCAGGTCTGGCTCTCCACCTGCCACACCTGGGTGCCGGCGCGCAGCGTCCAGTTGTTGTCGCCGCCGCCGAACAATTCGATCTCCACCTCGCCGGCCGGCATCGTCGCCAGGCGGATGCGGCGCTGGCAGTCGGGCAGGCGCGACATGATCAGGTCCACCGTCGCCGCGTCGCTCCAGAAGTGCTGTTGCGCGCGGCGTAACGTCAAGGCGTGGTTGCCGACGCCGTCGGCGTAGTAGGAGGCTGAGTCGTCGACACAGGCGCTCAACAGCAGGGGCAGCAGGACAATCACAAACTTGCGCATGGCGTGTTTCCGTGGTGGGGGCGGTGCTATTCGGTTTGCAACATTATAGCGGCCCGCCGCCGCCGCGCGCGGGCAAAAACGGCGCCATGTGGCGCCGGCTCGATCTGGCGCAGCAGCCTGGCGCGCAGGCCTGCGCCGGCGCCAAGCAAGCTGGAGGACAATGGTGCAAAATGATGCGAATTGCAATCATGTATGCGTCATAACAATCCGTCCGCCAACGCCGGGCGCGGGAGAGCCACCATGGAGCACCACGACACCGAAGCGCTGGCGCCGGCCGGCCACGGCGAGGCCATCGCCGCCGCCACGCTCGGGCCGGCCGCCGCCCTGCTGCGGCAGCTGGCCGGCCGCCTGTGCAATCTGCTCGGCGAGAACCTCAGCTTCCCCGAGCAGCGCCAGATCATGCGGCGCTACCACAGCCTGCTCGACCTGGCCGCCTGGCTCGACGGCCTCGACATCGCGCTGGCCGCCGGCGAGCCGCGCGTCACGGCGCGCCACGTCAACGCCGCCGTCGCCTATGTGGCGGCCGCCTTCGAGGGCGCCGGCGGCTTGGCGGCGCGGCTAGTCCGCATCGACGCGCTGCTCGACTTCTTCGTCGCCGTGCTCGGCGGCGGCGGCAACGCCATGCTGGCGGCCGCCCGCCTGCTCAAGCGCAACGCCGACGGCGCCGACGACGCCGCCGCGCCGGCCGGCGCCGCAGCCGTGCCGGCCTGTCCGCGGCCGGCCGGCGCGCGCGTCTGGGAGGCCGCCGAATATGTGCTGCTGCCGCTGCGCGGCATGCGCTCGGCCGAAATGAGCGCGCTCGACCGCGTGGCGGCGCCGCCCAGCAACGCCGCCCTGGCGGCGACGGCGGCGCTGGCGCGCGGCGCCGCTTCGGCCGCCGCGGCGGCGGCGCCGCCGCCGCAGATCCTGCACTCGACCCACGACGACGGCGCCAAGCTGGCCGCGCTGACCCCCGAGCAGCTGCTGGCGCTGAAGGTCAGCGCGCCCGGCGTGCGCGCCGTGCCGCTGGTGGTGTACCAGCTGAGCCGGCGGCCCCAGCTGCAGCTCAACCCCGCCGCGCGCGCCGCGCCGGCCGCCGCCGGCGCGCGCGCGGCGGCGATCACGCTGAAGGTGCTGCGCGGCGACGGCAAGCTGCCGGTGGCCGGCGCCCGCGTGATCGCCTTCACCGACCTCGCCGCCCGCGCCGGCGCCGAGGGCGTCAGCGACGCCGACGGCCTGGTGCGGCTGCAACTGGGCGCCAGCCGCAAGCGGGTCGAGCTGCTGGTGGCCTACGGCCCGGCCGGCTACTGGGGCTGCCACCGCGCCGAGCTGAGCCTGCATTCGGCCGTGCGCATCCGCCTGGCGCCGATCGACCTGGCGGTCGACGACTACCTGGCCCGGCTGTACGGCCGCCACGAGCTGGGCGCCGGCGCCGGCGTCAGCGTGGCGGTGATCGACACCGGCGTCGCCCTGGCCCACCCGGACCTGGCGGTGGCCGGCGGCGCCGCCTTCGTGCAGGCCGAGAACGACGTCGGCGGCCACGGCCCGGCGGCGCTCGACGGCGAGCACGGCAGCCACGTCGCCGGCATCGTCGCCAGCCGTGGCGCGCCGCCGGGCGGGCGCCGCGGCGTCGCCCCCGGGGTGCGCTTGATGAGCTACCGGGTGTTCCCCAACGCCGGCAACGGCGCCACCAACTACGACATCATCCGCGCCATCGACCGCGCCGTCGCCGACGGCTGCGACCTGCTCAACCTGAGCCTGGGCGGCGCGCTGCGCGACGAGGCGGTGCACGAGGCGATCAAGGACGCCTTCGACAAGGGCAGCCTGTGCATCATCGCCAGCGGCAACGACGCGCGCGGCCCGGTCAGCTATCCGGCGCGCTGGCCGGAGGCGCTGGCGGTGTCGGCCATCGGCCGGCTCGGCAGCTACCCGGCCGGCTCGACCGAGACGATGGACGCGCTGGCGCCGTTCTCGGCCGACGACGCCGCCGTCTTCGTCGCCGGCTTCTCCAACGTCGGCCCGGAGGTCGACCTGACCGGGCCGGGCGTGGGCATCGTCTCGACGGTGCCGCCGGCCGCCTACGCGGTGATGAGCGGCACCTCGATGGCCTGCCCGGCGGTGACCGGCTGCGCCGCGCTGCTGCTGGCCGCCCACCCCGAGGTGCTGGCGCTGCCGCGCGACAGCAAGCGCGCCATCGCCATGCTGGGGCTGATCAACGGCGCCGCGCTGCGCATGGGGCTGGGGACCGAGTTCGAGGGACTGGGGCGGCTGCCGTGAGGTGTTGTTGGCGCGCGCCATAGACGCCGCCGGGCGGCCGGCGATGGAGTAGACTGGGCGCATGCAACGCCTCCTTCTCCGCCAGACCAGCCAGGCCACCCTGTCGCCGCAAGCGGCAGAACAGGTGGTGCTCGGCTTCGCCGAAGGCAAGGTGGTCGGCCGCGAGGGCAAGACCCTGCTGGTCGACTTCGACCCCTGCCAGCTGGCCGCGCTGCGCGAACGGCTGGCCGGCTGGATCGTCTCCGAGCAGGGCGCGCCGGTGCCCGTGCCGGACACCTGCGTCAAGATCCAACCCTAGCCGCCTGGAACCGCTTAGAACTCTTCCCACTCGCCGTCGCCGGCCGTCGCCGCCGGCGTGGTCAGGCGCTTGACCGGCGCGCCGGCCGCCTTGGCCGCGCCGCTGGCCCTGGCCTTCACCGCCAGCGGCTTGGCCGCCGCCATGGCGCGCCGCGGCGCCGCCCTGGCCGCCGTCGCCGCCATGGCCGGCGCCTCCGCCGCGCCGGTCTTGAAGAAGCCGACCACCTGGGCCAGGCCGGCGGCCTGCTCCTGCATGCTCTGCGAGGCCGCCGCCGCCTGCTCCACCAGCGCCGCGTTCTGCTGCGTCACCTCGTCCATCTGCGTGATGGCCATGTTGATCTGTTCGATCCCCATGGTCTGCTCCTGGCTGGCCGAGGTGATCTCGCCCATGATGTCGGTGACCCGCACGATGCTCTCGACGATGTCGCCCATGGTCTGGCCGGCCTCGCCGACCAGGCGCGAGCCGGTCTCCACGTTGGCCACCGAGGCGGCGATCAACTCCTTGATCTCCTTGGCCGCGCCGGCCGAGCGCTGCGCCAGGTTGCGCACCTCGGAGGCCACCACGGCGAAGCCGCGGCCCTGTTCGCCGGCGCGGGCCGCCTCGACGGCGGCGTTCAGCGCCAGGATATTCGTCTGGAAGGCGATGCCGTCGATCACCGCGATGATGTCGACGATGCGGCGCGACGATTCGTTGATGGTGCCCATCGTGTCGACCACCTGGGCGACGATGGCGCCGCCCTTGCTGGCCACCTCGGAGGCGCTGCGCGCCAGCGTGTTGGCCTGGCGCGCGTTGTCGGCGTTCTGCTTGACGGTGGAGGTCAGCTCCTCCATCGACGAGGCGGTCTCCTCCAGCGAACTGGCCTGCTGCTCGGTGCGCGAGGACAGGTCGAGGTTGCCGGCGGCGATCTCGTTGGAGGCGGTGGCGATGGTGTCGGTGCCGCTGCGCACCTGGCCGACCACCTGCAGCAGGCTGTCGTGCATCGCCTTCAGCGCGCTCATCAGGCGGCCCGTCTCGTCCGTGCTGTGCACCTCGATGTGGCCCGACAGGTCGCCGGCGGCGACCGTCTCGGCGACGCCGACCGCCATGTTCAGCGGCACCGTGATCGAGCGGGTGATGTACCAGGCCACCGCCGCGCCGAAGGCCAGCGCCACCAGGCCCAGCGCGATCAGCAGTGTCTGCGCGTTGGCCAGCACCGCCTCGACCTCCTCGCCGGCCTGGCCGGCCTGGCTGGTCTCGTAGACCAGGATGTCGTCGAGCGCCTTGAGCACGCCGTTCAGGCTGGGCGAGGCCACCGTGGTCAGGTAGACGATGGCGTCCTGGATCTCGCCGTCCTTGCGCAGCGCGATGACCTTGTTGTTTTTCGCCGCGCCCTCCTTGAGCAGGGCGTCGACGGCGGCCAGCAGGGCCTTCTCCTTGTCGTCGCGCAGGTGCTCGCTGAGGACGGTCTTGGCGGCGCCGTATTTCTTGCGCGCCTCGCCGATCTTGGCCAGCTCGGCGTCGACCTGCTCCATGCTGGGCAGCACCACGATGTTGGTCAGCGACAGCGTGATGCTGCGCACGTTGTCGACCATGGTGTTGGCGGCCGCCATTTTGACGTTCTTGTCGCTGATGATGTCGTGCGTGCGGATGCCGATGCGGCCCATCGAATTCAGACCCAGCAGCACGACGGCGACCAGCAGGGCCAGCACCACGGCAAAGGCGACGCCGAGGCGGGCGCCGATTTTCATATTGGCGATTGACATGACAACTATCCTTTGAGGAGTAAGGGGATCTCAGACAAATATTGTTCCTTAGATTGCCAAGTGAAAACACTTTAATTTGATACAAGGTAGTTTTCTATCGAAAATATCCTTGTATGAGAACAGGAATTGTCGTTGGGAAACAACGATCTAGCGCGCCTTGTTGGTGTGGCAACGCGGTGCGGCGGCGGCGCGCCACCCTTGCGTGCGGCGGCTTGGCGGCGGTCGAATCGTGGAATAATAGGCGGCAGAGGCGGCGCCCGAAGCCGCCCGCGAGGAGACCGGCATGCCGCGCGATGTGCTGATGGACAAGCGGGAGTGGTTGCTCAAACGCCACAGCTCGCTGACGCCGCGCCAGCTGGCGCTGGCCTACTGTGGCAGCTGCCTGCTGTCGTTCGGTGTCGCCGCCGGCTTCCTGCTGCTCGGCGTCTGGCCGGTGCTGTTGTTCACCGCGCTGGAGATGGCCGCCGTCGCCGCCGCCTTCGTCCACGCCGTGCGCCACGCCGGCGACGGCGAGCGCATCGAGCTGAGCGCCGCCGGCCTGCTGGTCGAGAGCGTCCGCGCCGGGCGCGTCAGCCTGGTCCGCCTCGACCCCTGGTCGACCCGCGTCACGCCGCCGCGCCGGCCGCGCCAGCCGATCGCGCTGGAGGCGCGCGGCGTGCGCGTGGCGGTCGGCGCGCTGGCGCCGGACAGCCAAAAACGACAATGCGCGCTCGAACTGCAGCGCGCATTGCCAGGAGCCCGGTTCCCTTGATGCGGGGGGCGCGATGGCGAAAAGCCATCGAATAGGGGCCGAGGCCCCGTGCTTGTTACAACAAACTTTTAGAAGCGGTAGCCTACGCCAACGCCCACCAGCCATGGGTCGATCTGCACGTTGCTGATCTTGGTGCCGGCGGCGAAGACATCGCTACGGATCTGGATTTTCTTGACGTCGAAGTTGAGCGACCAGTTCTTGTCGATCTTGTAGTCGGCACCGGCTTGCAGCGCCAGACCCCAGCTCTTGTGCTCCAGGCTGCCCGCGCCGCCCAGCAGCTCGACCTTGTGGATGTTGGTGTAGTTCACACCGGCGCCCAGGTAAGGCGAGAAGGTGGCTTCAGGCATGAAGTGGTACTGCGCCAGCAGGGTAGGCGGCAGGTGCTTGAAGGTGCCGACCTTGGCGCCGTCCAGCATCACGTCGTGCTTTTGCGGGTAGGTCAATACCAGCTCGGCCGAGATGTTCGGGGTGAAGAAATAGGAAATATCGATGTCCGGGATGGTCTTTTTGCTGACGCTGATACGGTCCGACGCGCCAACACCACCGACTGGGTCCGATTTGTCGGCCGGGCTCAGACGCTCAAGGCGTACACGCACCATCCATGGGCTTTGCTCGGCCAGAGCGTTGCCGGCGACCATACCGAGGGTTGCCAGGATCATTGCGGCTACAGGCTTCTTCATTGTTCTTCCTCTCTCTACATGTCATTAAGTAACGAAGCCAGTTTAATGACGCAGAGCAGCAAAAACTTTGATGTAAGTCAAAAGTGGCCAGATTCGTTTCAGCCGGCCAATTTTTGTCGGAACAAGCCGGCCCGCCTAGTTGGGCTTGCTGCTCAGCTGGAAGTTGACCGGATAGCGCATGGCGCAGGGCTTGCCGGCGCAGACGGCGGGCTTGAATTTGCTCACCAGCAGGATCGACGCCGCCATCTGGCCCAGTGCCGGGGTGGGCGCCGTCTGCACTTCGGCGCTGTCGCACTTGCCGTCCGCGCCGACCAGCACGTTCAGGCGGTACTCTCCGTCCGTCGGCGACTTCCGTGGCAATTCCAGGAAGGCCTTGACCAGCGCGCCGGTGCCGGCCAGCGGGTAGGGCGGTTCGTCGGCCTCCTGCAGGATGCGGTAGGGCTGCTTGACGGTCCATTGCTGCGCCGGCGTCAGCTGCGCGTAGGCCAGCTGCGGCGGCACGCTCAGCCCGGTGGCCGCCGCGCGCGGGATGTGCGTACCGGTTTTCTCCCGCTTGACCGTGTACTGCGCCGGCTCGGCCGCCGGCACGGCCGCGCCGCGCAGATGGCCCTGCTCGAAATCGCCGTCCAGCTGTTCGCCGTTGGGATACAGGATGCGGCCCTTGCCCTCCATGCGGCCGTACAGCCAGAAGCCCTGGTAGCTGCCGCCCAGCGCGAACTGCATGCTGCCCTGGCCGTGCGGCCCGTTGGCGCTCCAGTCGCCCTGGTAGCGGTCGCCGTTGTTGTAGGTGAATTCGACCTTGCCGGACGGCTGGCCGTGGCGGAAGGTCGCGCTCAGCTTGCCATTCATGGGCGTGACATACACGCCGGGACCGTCCAGCCGGCCGTCGACGAAGTCGCCCTGCAAGCTGGAGTTGTCCGGATTGAGGCGGAAGCCGGGGCCGTTCGGCCGGCCGGCGCGCAGCACGCCCTCGTAGGCGCCGTGCGGCTGCTCCTTGAGGAACCAGCGCAGCACGCCCATGCCGTCGGCGTAGCCGTCCTTGCAGGCGCCCTCCCAGGTGACGCTGAGCCCGGGCTGCGGCTGTGGATCGGCGACGCGGCAGTCGCGTTCGGCGTTCAGGTATTGCGGCTCGGCGCCGTGGGCTTGCAGGGTCAACAACAGCAGGGGCAGGGCGAACAAGGGACGCATGGCGGCTCCGTAACAATGGAATTGCCATCCTAGCATTATTTCAATATGGACACATTGCCTTTTAGACCGTGCCGGACCGAGGAAGCGCTCTATTCCTTCTGTTCCGCCACTAGGGCGTGAGGAAGAGTTTGAAGGCTACCGGGTAGCCCATCGCGCAGGGCTTGCCGGCGCAGACGGCCGGTTTGAACTTGGCCAGCATGACGGCGGATGCGGCCAGCCGGCCCAGCTCCGGCGTCGGCGCCTTGAAGATCTCCGCGCCGGTCGGCTTGCCGTCCTCGCCGATCATCACGTTGATGCGGAACTCGGCGTCGATCAGCAGCGTCTTTTGTATCTCGACGAAGGATTGTGCGATCGCGCCGGCACCGGCCAGCGGGTAGGGCGGTTCGTCGGCCGTCTGCAGGACACCGTAGGGCTGTTTGACGATCCCTTGCTGCTCCGGCGTCAGCCGCGCATAGGGCAGTTGCGGCGGCACCTGCATGTTGGTGGCCGTCCCGCGCAGGAGGTGCGAGCCGGTCTGCGCCTCCTTGAGTGCGTATTTTTTCGACTCGATCACCGGCACGGCCGTGCCGCGCAGGCTGCCCTGCTCGAACTCGCCGTCCAAGCGCTCGCCGTTGGGGTAGAGGATGCTGCCCTTGCCCTCCATGCTGCCGCGCCACCAGAAGCCCTGGTAGCTGCCGCCCAGCGCGAACTGCTTCGCGCCCTGGCCGTGCGGCCCTTGGTGGTGCTTGCCCTGGTCGTCCCAGTCGTCCCAGTCGCCCTGGTAGCGGTCGCCGTAGTTGGAGACGAATTCGACCTTGCCGGCCGGCCGGCCGTTCTGGAAGGTCGCGCTCAGCCTACCATTCTTGGGTATGACATACACGCCCGGGCCCTCCAGCCGGCCGTCGACGAAGTCGCCCTGCCAGGTGGCGTTGTCCGGATCGAGGCGGAAGCCGGGGCCGTTCGGCAGGCCGGCGCGCAGCACGCCTTCGAAGGCGCCGTGCGGCTGCTGCTTGAGGAACCAGCGCAGCACGCCCATGCCGTCGGCGTAGCCATCCTTGCAGGCGCCCTCCCAGGTGACGCTGAGCTCGGGCTGCGGCTGGGGATTGGCGACGCGGCAGTCGCGCTCGGCGTTCAGGTACTGCGGCTCGGCGCCGTGGGCGTGGAGGGACAACAACAGCAATGGCAGGGCGAGCAGGTGGCGCATGGCGACTCCGCAAAAATGGAATTGCCATACTAGCATTGTTTCATTCCTGGCACATGTTTTTGCTCCGGCCCGGCCGGGGTGGGCAAGCGCGCTAGGCTTTCTTCTCCGGCAGGTCGACCTCGAGGATCTGGCCGATGCGGCGCAGCCGCACCAGCTTCTCCTCCTTGATCGGACCGCCCATCTCCAGTAGGCGGTGGGCCAGCGCCAGGGCCTCGCTGCGCTGGGCCGGCTCGGGCAGCAGCACGCGCAGTCCCTGCAGGGCGCGCGTCTCGTCCTGGCGCACCAGATAGGTTTGCAGGTTGACCGCCTCCTTCAGTTGGGTCAGGGTGATGGTCTTGTCCAGGCCGCGCTCGCGCATCAGCGCGCGGATGCCGTCGAAGGGCCGCTTGTCGACCACGCCGACGCCGCTGGCCACGTAGATCAGCAGGCGCAGGAAGCCGGACTCCTGGCTGCCCTGCTCGTAGCGGGCGTCGCGCGCCATCCGCTTGAGGTGGCGGCGCTCCTCCATGCCGTGGCTGTGCGCGCCCGGCCGGCCGGCCGGCGGCGCGCCCGGGTTGATGCCGACCATGGCCTTCAGCAGCGGCGACTCGTAGATGGCCTTGAACAGCATCTCGCCGGCGGCGTCGCGCACGTCGCGGTAGTGGTCCAGCGCCTGGCCGATGTGCTTGCTGGCCTGCTGCTCGGCCAGCAGCAGCGGATTGTCCGGCGCCACCTGCTTGCGCTGCGCCTTGACCATCTCGGCCAGCGGCGCCATCGCCTTCAGCAGCGGGTTGTTGTCGGAGAACAGGTGGCGCTCCAGCCGCGCCGGCGTCAGGTTGCGCGACAGCGTCGCCGTGCTCTCGTTGCTCACCGCCCGCACCAGCGGCGAGACGAAGGTGTCGTACATAGCCTGGTTGACCTGGGCCACCCGCTTGACCACCTCGAAGGCGCTCTCGTCCTGGCGGCCGCCGTCCAGCGCCAGGATGTCGGCCACCTCGCGCGGCTCGAAGCGGATCACGTAGCGGCCGCTGGCGAACTCCAGGCCGGGCATGTCCGGGTAGGTGTCGGTGATGATGGCCTCGTACAGGCCGGGCGGCAGCACGTCGATCAGGTCGAGCGCGCAGGCCAGCTCGTTGTGCTCGCGGTTGGCCACGCCGGCCGAGACGAAGATGCCGAGGTGGCCGATGTGCTCGTGCAGGAAGTAGACGATGGTTTGCTCGTTGTCGCGGATCTGCTCGGCGTCGGCGTACAGGTCGGGAATCCAGTTGAGCGCCTGCTGCGGCGGCGTGATGTTGTCGCCCCAGGAGGCGAAGACGATGATCGGCGAGCGGATGTTGCGCAGGTCGATGCGGGCCCTGCCCTCGTCGTGGAAGATCTCGCCGGCGCTCAGGCGGTTGCCGACGAACAGGTTCTGGCTGATCCACTCCATCTCCTCCTTGTTGAGCAGGAAGTGGCCGCCCCACCAGCGCTCGAAGTCGAGGAAGCGCTGGCGCTCCGTGTCGACCTTCGAATACAGGCCGTAGGGCTTGTTCCAGTAGGTGTTGGCCGGGTCGAGCTGTTCGAAGTTGTCGACCAGGTGGGCGCCGTCGAACTTGCCGTTGCCCAGGTCGCCGGCCAGCGAGGCGGCCCAGGTGCCGCCCAGCAGGCCGCCGCTGTAGCGCATCGGATACTTGCCCTCGACGCCGGACCAGTAGGCGATCGGCGAGCCGGCCAGCAGGATCGGGCCGACCGACTCGGGCGCCAGGGCGGCCAGGATCATCAGCGCCCAGCCGCCCTGGCAGTTGCCGATGACGAAGGGCTTGCCGGCGTCGCCGGGGTGCAGCTCGTTGACCTTGGCCAGGAACAGTTTTTCCGCCGAGGTGACGCATTCGATGGTCTGGCCGGCCACCGGGGTCGGGAAGAACATCACGAAGTAGCAGGGGTGGCCCTGCTTGAGGGCGATGCCGATCTCGCTGTCGATCTTCGAGCCGCCGATGCCGGGGCCGTGGCCGGCGCGCGGGTCGATCACCACGAAGGGGCGCTTGTGCGGGTCGGTCGGCACGCAGTCGGCCGGCGGCTTGATGGCGGCCAGCGCGTAGTTGGCCGCCCGCTCGAGCTTGCGGCCGTCGACGATGATCTCGTAGTCGAACACCAGCACCGGCGGCTTGCCCGACTGCTCGTGCTCGGCGCAGATGTTGCCGCGCTCGCGCAGCACGTCCAGCGTGAGGATCGAGCGTTGCCAGGCGTCGACCCAGTATTCCATCGCGGCGGCGGCGAAGGGCGGGACGAAGGGCGAACTGCTCGGTGTGGTGGGGGTGGACATGCGCTGCTCCGTGAGGTTGGGTGTTGTCGGCGGCGGACGTCGATCCCCGCGCCGGCCTGGCGGCCGGCGTCGGAGTGTCGTCACCACGTCAAGGCGCAGGCGGCTAAAAAACCACCCAACGGCGGTGAACTAGGGTCAGACCCTAGGGTCTGACCCTAGAATTTCGCCTGTGGGTTTTCTTAACTGAGCTGCCGACCGGCCGGCCTACTTCTTGGCCTTGGCCTGGACGTCCTGCATGGCCGCCTGTTGTTGCTGGGCGGCGCCCTGCGTGGCACGGCTCAGCTCGCCTTGCAGCGCGACCGTGATCTCGGCCGCCTGGCGGCCGTAGCTGAGCATGCGCTCGATCTGCGGGCCGACCTGGGAGGCGGCCACCGTCAGCCACTCCTGCGGCGAGTTGGCCGACAGGCGCTGGCGCGCGGCGGCCGGGTACTCGTCGAGCGCGGCGCGCGCCAGGCTCATGTTCAAGGCGGTCAGCCTGGCGATGCCTTCCAGGCCGGTCTGGGCCAGGTTGGTGACGAATTCATATTGGGCTTCTACCTGGGCTTTGCCGGCGGTAGGGAACTGTTCGATACCTGAGAACATAAAATGCCTCCGAGTGGATCTGTCACAGTGAGCGGGCTGGTGTATAGCGTGGGGCAATGGCCCGGGGAAAATCCATTGTGACAGGTCTGTTTGTCTGCATCAAGACATTCCGAATCGGGCCGTGGCCTTGCTTGGCACGGGGGTAACGCATGTGTGCCGGAGGCATGCCGGCGTGGCGCCGGCGCCGCACCGTCTGTTGCCCCAGCCCTGCCGGCCGGGGCGGCTTTGGATTACCATGGGAGTTGTTCCCTCCGCCGGAGAATCCCCATGTGGCAGCCGATGCGCGCCTGGTGCCTGCTTGCGCTGATGGCCGGCCCGCCCGCCGCCGCCCAGGTCGGCGCCGGCGTCGACGCCGCCGCCGTCAGCCAGCAACTGGTGGTGGCCCGCGCCGCCGAGCTGTACGCCGAGCGCCTCGCCGCCCTGCGCGAGGGGCACGCGCTGGACGTCCACGGCGCCGTGCTCGAGCGCGTGCGGCGCGTCGCCGGCGGCCTGATCGCGCAGGCCCGGCGCGACTACCCGGACAGCGCCGCCTGGGCCTGGGAGCTGCACGTGACGACGGACGAGGGGCAGACGGCCGACGGCATGGCCGGCGGCAAGATGCTGGTCGGCGAGGCCTATCTGGAGCGGCTCGACATCACCGACGCCGAACTGGCCATGCTGCTGGCGCACGAGATCGCCCATGCGGTGCTGCGCCACAATCTGCTGGAGTACCAGCTGGCGCTGCGCCTCGATCCCGGCTGGGCGCCACGCCCCTTCCTGGCCTTGGAGGACGCGGTGGAGAACGACCGCGCGCTGATCGCCAGGCTGGCGCCGCAGGGGCTGGCGCAGGAGGCCGAGGCCGACCGCGAAGGCCTGCTGCTGGCTTGGCGCGCCGGCTGGCCGGCGGCCCGCCTGGCCAACTACTTCAAGAAGCTGGCGCGCGCCAGCGGCCAGCCGTACTTCGACTCCGCCACCCACCCCTCGCCGGCCAGCCGCTGGGCGGCGGCGCGCGCGTTGGCGGCGGGGCTGCCGGCGCGCGGCGCGCGGCCGGGTGACAATTGATGAGTATTTCCCTGTAAAAACATTGATAAAATGGCAGTCCGCCCATCCGACCGCCGCCACCATGTCCAAGCCGACGCTTCCGCCCCGCCCCGCCCACCCCGCCGGCCAAGGCCTGGCCGCCGCCGTGGCCGACGACTTTCCCGCCGCCGTGGCCGACGACTTTCCCGCCGGCGTGGCCAGCAGCGGCGTGCTGGCGCTGGGCGGCCGCAGCCGCGGCGTGTTCGAGACGGTCGGCGACGTCGACTGGTTCAAGTTCCACGTCGAGGCCGGACAGCACTACTCGGTCGGCTGGAGCGACCAGAACGGCAATGTCGATGTCGCCAACATGAGGCTGTACGACACCCAGGGCCGGTTGATCGGGCCGTTCGGCTTCCCGTTCGAGCCGGCCAGCGCGGGCGATTACTTCCTGGCGGTGGACGGCCCCGTCGCCGGCCACTACGAGCTGGTGTTCAAGCAGCGGCTGGACGACTATTCGATCAACGACAGCGGCCCGGGGCGGCTGCTGGACGGCGGCCGCAGCAGCGGCGTGCTGGAGAGCTGGTTCGACGAGGACCGCTTCAAGTTCACCATGGAGGCCGGCCATAGCTACCGCTTCCAGCTGAGCGGCGACGCCTACCGCTGGGCCGACGAGGCCAAGCTGGTGATCCGCGACGCCGCCGGCAACGCGCTCGGCGGCGCCCGCAGCAACTGGGACGGCAACGCCTACGAGACCACCTTCAAGGCCGAGCGGGACGGCGTCTACTCGCTCGACGTCTCGCTCGACCGGGACTACCCGCCGGGCGTGTCGTTCAACTACACGCTGAGCGCGCCGTCCTCGGCCGCCGACGACCACGGCAACACGATGGCGTCGGCCACGCCGCTCGCCGTCGGCGGCGGCGCCGTCGCCGGCAGCATCGAGCTGGCGCGCGACGTCGACATGTTCAAGCTGGAGCTGCAGGCCGGCACCACCTACCAGTTCGACCTGCAGGCGGCCGACGGCGGCGCGCTGACCTTGACGCTGAGCGGGGCCGACGGCGCGGTCATCGGCAGCACCCCCTACGACCGGGCCGGACACTACTCCTACACGCCGGCCAGCAGCGGCGCCTACTACCTGGCGGCCGGCTCGAACGGCGCGTCCGACGCGGCGCCGTCCGGCTACACCCTGCAGGCCGAGCCGGCGCCCGACGACTACGCCGCCAACCCGGCCGGCGCCGGCCGCCTGAGCATCGGCGGCACGCTGGCGGCGACGCTGGGGGCCGGCGACCGCGACTGGTTCGCCGTCTGGCTCAACCCCGGCGCCACCTACTGGTTCTCGCTGGCCGGGCTCAAGGCCGACGCCGGCTGGTCCGGCTATGGCTTCACCCCGACCCTGCGCGTGCTCGACGCGCACGGCGCGCAGCTGGCGGCGATGCCGGGCTTCAACCCGGGCAAGCCCCTGCTGCCCTTCGTCGCCGGCGCCGGCGGCTACTACTATGTCGAGGTGGCGGCGGCCGCCGGCGTGCCGGGCAGCTACCAGATGACGGCGCGGCTGGGCGTGGCCGACGACGTCGGCAACGACGCCGCCCATGCCGCCCCGTTGGCGGACGGGGTGCTGACGGCGGGCCGCCTGGAGTTGTTCAACGACAAGGACGTGTACAAGATCAGCGCCCAGGCCGGCCACACCTACTCGCTCGAGCTGAGCCCGCTCGGCGCCGGCCCCGACTGGTATCCGCGGCTGACCCTGCGCGGCATCGACAACAGCGCGCAGTACGGCTCGCTGCACACCCTGTACAACGGCAAGGGCAAGCCGCTCAGCTATTTCACCGCCGTCAACGGCGGCGACTACTACTTCACCGTCGCCAGCGACGACGAGTTCGGCCCGGCCGGCGGCCGCTACACGCTGCAGTCCACCGCCTACGGCGCCGACGACTACGCCGCCGGCCGCTACACCGAGGGCGTGCTGCCGGCCGCCGGCCGCCTGGCCGGGCGGATCGGCTTCCAGGACGACCGCGACTGGGTCAAGGTGCACCTGGAGGCGGGCCGCACCTACGTGTTCGACCTGTACGGCGCCGTCAGCGGCGGCGGCACGCTCGACACCGCCAACTACGGCACCGGCATGCGCCTGCACTATCCCGGCAGCTACGACGTCGGGCCGATCATCGTCTCGTCGAGCGCCACCGGCGAACCGCGCATCTCCTACATCGCCGCCAGCACGGGCGACTACTATCTGGAAGCCTACGGCAACGGCTACCAGACCGGCAGCTACACGCTGGCCGTGACGCCGACCGCGGGCGACCTGGCCGTGCCGCTGCTGACCGGCGCGAGCAACGCCGGCGGCGCCATCGGCCTGCGCGACAAGCTGGTCTTCACCTTCAACGAGGGCGTCATGCTCGGCGACGCCGCCGGCATCACCCTGACGGACGCCAACGGCGTGCTGGTGCCGCTGCGCGGAGCGGGCAGCCACGGCCAGGCGGTCGGCAACCTGCTGCTGATCGAGGCCCGCGAGGCGCTGCGGCCGGGCATGGACTACACGCTGACACTGCCCAGCGGCAGCCTGCTCGACCTGGCCGGCAACCGCCACGCGGGCGCCGAGAGCTACCACTACAGCACCGCGCCGACGGTGGCCGTCGGCGGCGACGGCGACGACTACCTGCTCGGCAGCGGCAAGGGCCTGCGGCTGGACGGCGGCAACGGCATCGACACGGTCTACTACAACCAGACCAGGAGCTGGTTCGAGGTGGCGCGCGGCGCCGGCCAGGCCACCGTCAAGGCCTGGGCCGGCGCCGCCGGCGACACGCTGAGCGGCGTTGAACGCCTGCTGTTCCAGAACCAGGCCTGGGCGCTCGACGTCGAGGGCAACGGCGGCCAGGCCTACCGGCTGTACCAGGCGGCCTTCAACCGGGCGCCGGACCAGGCCGGCCTGGGCCTGTGGATCTGGACGCTGGACAAGGGCGGCGCGCTGCGCGACGTGGCGCACCAGTTCATCGTCAGCGAGGAGTTCGTCAACCAGTACGGCAGCGCGCCCAGCGACGCCGACTTCGTCAACCTGCTCTACCGCAACGTGCTGCACCGCGCCGGCGAGAGCGCCGGCGTCCAGCACTGGCTCGACCTGCTGCACGGCGGCGAGGCGCGCGAGAGCGTGCTGGTGTCCTTCAGCGAAAGCGCGGAGAACCAGGCGGCGCTGATCGGCCGGATCGGCAACGGCTTCGCCTACGACTTGTTCCACTGAGGCGGGGCGGCGCTGTCGCCGGCGCCGCGCGCCGCCGGCGCCAGCGCCGCCCAGGCGAAGTCCCAGTCGATGCGCTCCTGCTCCAGGCGCAGGTTGGGGCGCCAGCGCTGCTGCTTCAAGCCGCGATACACCAGCCCTTCCTCCGCCGTGAGCGCGGCCAGTTCGTCGGCGCCGTGCTGCACCTTCTCGTCGCTCCACAGCGGCGCGAAGCGCAGCAGCGTGGCCTGGTCCATCAGCACGGAGGCGAGGCCCGGCAGGTGGCCGCGGGCGCGCTGCAGGATGGCGTAGCCGTGGGTGTCGATGTCGCCCCAGTAGAGGCAGCGCGCCGGCGCGATCCAAGGCAGCTGGGCCAGCAGGTCGACGCTGTAGCCGAGTGCCATGAAGGCGACCGTGCCGGGCAGGTCGGCCAGCGCCAGGCCGGTTTGCAGATTCTCGACGATCAGCACCACCGACGCCGGCAGGTCCAGCCGCGCCAGCTCCTCCACCGGCGCGGTGACGTCGCCCAAGCCGCCCAGGCGGGCGCGCAGCCGCGCGTCCAGCACGCGCATGCGCAGCTGCACCGGCGGCCGCCGCAGGCCGCTCAGCGCGTAGAAGCCGGCGTCCTGGTCCGGCCGGTCCGTTCCGCCGGGCCCGTCCGGCGCCTGCGGGCTGGCGCGCAGCGCCGCCAGCAGGTCGACCAGCACGCCCCGGCGCTGCTCCATCCATTTGGAGTCGATGCCGGCCAGCGGCAGCTGGCGCGGATACAGGCCGGAACGGGGATGGGCCAGCAGCCAGGCCAGCAGGTCGAGCAGGCGCTGGAAGTCGGCGTCGGCGTAGTCGGCCAGCACGCCGAACAGGCGCGGCAAGCGCCCGGCCAGCGCCGGCCAGCGCGCCGTCATTAGCTGGAAGCGGGCGGCGGCTTGCTGCCAGCGCTCGTGCTCGCCGCTCCACATGGCGGCCTGCGCCGGCTCGTGCAGCGTTAGCGACTCGGGCAGGCTTTGCGTGCCGAGCACCTTCCAGCGCCGCTCGGTCCAGCGCAGCTCGCCCGGACCGCGCCAGGCGCGCCAGGCCTCGGCCCAGGCGCGCACCGCGTCCACCTGGCGCAGCGCGGCCTGCTCGGTGGGCAGGCCGAGCGCGATCACCTGCGGCCAGTGCTGCTGCTGTTGTTCCGGCGTGGTGGCGGCCAGCCAGTCGCGGTGCTGGTTGGCGAAGCGCTTGGCCAGCAGCAGGGCGACGTCAGCCGGCAGCTTCAAGGGCGGCCTCCTGGCGGGCGTACTCGGGCAGGCGCAGACGCTGGCGCTCGCCGTCGTATTCGATCATCAGCACGCCGGACACCTTGCGGTCGCGGATGTCGACAAAGCAGGCGCCGCCGATGAAGGGCTCCAGCGTCATCACCGACTTGAGCGGCGTGGCGACGATCATCTGGAAGCCGAAGTTGGCGAAAATGTTCATGGCCAGCGCGGTGAACTCGTTGTCGGCCTTGTCGAAGGCCTCGTCGAGCACCACCGGCGCGTACATCGGCAGGCCGTGGTCGCTGCCGCCCAGCTGGTAGCGCAGCGCGGCGGCCAGGCAGGTGGTGGCCAGCTTCTGCCGCTGGCCGCCCGACTTGCCGGCGCCGCTCTGGTAGACCTCGACCTCGTTGCCGTCGGCGTCGATCTCCTTGCCGGTGAACTCGACGTGCAGGCGCACGTCCAGCACCGCCTCGCGCCAGCGGCGCTGCTCCGGCTCCTGGCTGCCGAGCCGGTTGACCAGGCCGCGCAGGGCGACGAAGCGCGCCTCGGCCGCCTCGCGTTCCTCGCCCCAGGCGTTGCTCAGCGCCTTTTGGATGTCCTGCTTGAACTCGCGCACCTCGGGCAGCTGGCGGTCGCTCGGCAGGATGTGCAGCGTGGTGCTCTGGCCGGCGTTCTGGTTGAACGGCACCTGGCGCAGGCTGGCGTTGACCAGTTCCATGCGCTCCAGGATGGCCTTGCGGGCGTCGTTCAGATAGGTCGACAGCGCCGCCAGGTTCTGGTTGCTCTGGTTTTGCAGCAGCTCGAAGAAGCGCTGCTCGTGCGCCGGCAGGCCGTCCGTCTCCAAGCGCGCCAGCTTGGCGAAGAAGTCCGGCGCGGCCGCCAGCGCCGCGTCCAGCCCGTCCGAGTCGGCCTTCCACTCCTTGATGAAGGCGCTGAAGCGGGCCTCGACGAATTTTTCGCACTGGGCGATGTCCTGGTTGAGGCGCTCGATGTCGGCGCCCAGCGCCCTGCTGACGGCGCGGTCGGCGCCGTCGAGCGTGCGCAGCGTGACGGCGTCGGGCAGGGCGGCGTAGCGTTCGTCGAGCCCCTGCTGCTGGTGCGGCGTGGGCGCGACGATGCTGGCGTCCTGCCGCAGCGCCGTCAACTGGGCGCGGTGCTCGTCGATCTTGCGCTGGCAGGTGCGGTGCTCGACGTCGGTCTCGTTCAAGCTGTGCGCGGCTTGGCGCACCAGCTCCTCCTGCTCGCGCAGGCGGGCGTCGATCTGGCGCAGCTCGGCGTTGCCCTCGCGGGCCGCCTTGAGCTGGTGGTCGATGGCGGCGATGCGCTGCACCATCGGCTGCACGTCGATCTCCTGCCATTGGAGGTTGACCAGCGCCTGGCATTGCAGCGCCCGCGCGCCGCTCTCCGCCATCTGCCGGCGCAGTTGCGCCAGCTCGGCGTCGTAGCCGGCCACGCGGGCCAGCAGCTCGCGCTGCTGCTGCTCGTACAGGGCCAGCTTCTCGCGGTTGTCGAAGCCCAGCACCCAGTTCTGCCGCGCGTCGATGGCGCTGCGGTCGTCCTTCTCGTGGCGCGTGCGGCTGTGCTTGATCTGGCCCTCGCGCGTGAGCGCGCGCTCGCTGGCGGCGCGGAAGGCGCTGATCGACTCGACGCAGTCGTAGTCGAAGCGCTGGCGCAGCTCGGCGCGCAGCCAGTCGGCGTGGGCGCCGTCCTTGACCTTCAGCTTGAGCACCAGCGAGTTGGCGCGCAGCGGCCGCGCGGCCGCCGTCTCGGCGCGGCCGGTGCGGAAGTACACCAGCCGGCGGCCCAGGTTGACGCCGTTGATGTGGTTGGCCAGCGCGCCGTAGTGCTCCTCGTCGACCAGGATGGACAGGGCGAAGCCGTGCAGCACGCGCTCGGCGGCGCCGCGCCACGGCGCCTCCTCGGCCTTGACCTCGAGCAGCTCGCCGACGAAGGGCAGGGCCGCCTCGGCCACGCCGATGGCGCCGGCGATGTCGCGCCGCAGCGCGATCATCTGCGCCGGGATGTTGGACGGCTGGCGCCGCAGCGAGGCGATCTCCTGCGCCACCGCCTCGCGCTCGGCCACCGCCTCGGCGCGGGCCTGGCCGAGCAGCAGCAGCGGCTCCTCGGCCAGGCCGCCGGCGGTCCAGCGGGCCAGTTCCTCGCGGGCCTGGCCGATCAACTCGGCGAAGCCCTGCGGCGTGGCCGGCAGCGTCCAGCCCAGCGCGGTGCAGGCGGCCAGCGCCTGGCCGCGCCGGCGCAGGCGTTCTCCGCGCTGCTCCTCCAGGCCCTTCTTCTCGTTCTCCCAATGCTCGATCTGGCCGCCGCCGGCCTCGCGCCGTTGGTGCTCCAGGTCGCGTAGCGCGGCGCCGCGGTTGTCCAGGGTGTCCTGCTGGCGGCGCATCTGGCCGGCGTGGCCGTCCAGCTCGACGGCGAGGGCGGCCAGGGCCGTTTCCAGCAGCGCCATGCGGCGCCGCTCGCGGTAGCTGTGTATGCCGGCGCGCAGCTCCTCGTGGCCGTTGCGCTGCAGCTGGATGGACTGCATCTGCTGGTGGCGCTCGCGCGCCGGCACCAGCATCTGCACCTGCTGGCGCGCCGTCACCACCGCCTGGTGCGCCGCGTTGAGCTCGCCGAACTCGCTGACCAGGCGGTCGGCCACGGCGAAGGTCTCCGGCTTGTCGAGCATGAAGTCGCGCAGGAAGGCGTTCAGGTCGCCCAGGTTCTTGGCCGACTGGGTCTTGTGCAGCAGGCGCAGCGCCATCTCGCTGTCGATGCCGAGCAGGCGGCAAAAGCGCTCGCAGTAGGGGCGGAACTCGTCGCGCGCGTGGGCCTCGGGGAAGGTCTGCTTGAGCTTGCGCACGTCGAAATTGCTGTCGCCGAATTCGCTCAGCTCGCGCAGGTCGAAGGCGCGCTCGAAGATCAGGAAGTAGCGTTTGACGTCGGTGTTGCCGTTGGCGCCGCCGCGCAGCCAGAACAGCTGCACCAGCGTCACCTGCTGGCCCAGCGCGTTCTGGTAGTTGAGCGCCAGCGCCGACCAGGTGGTGCCGCTGCGCAGATAGCGCGTGGTGTACTCGCCCGAGCTGGCGTCGCTCTGCGCCGCCCAGGCGCCGCGCACGTAGCTGACCAGGTTGCGGTCGCGGCCGGCGCGGTCGGCCTCGCGCGCGGCGGCGTTGAAGTCGACCCAGCGCGGCGGCACCAGCAGCGCCGAAAAGGCGTCCAGCAGCGTCGACTTGCCGGCGCCGGAGCGGCCGACGATGAGGAAGCCGCGCTCGCTGATCGGCACCTCGTGCAGGTCGTTGAAGGTGCCCCAGTTGAACACCTGTAGCCGCGCCATGCGGAACTGCTCGCGCGAGAACGGCGCGGCCGGCGCTGGTGCCGATGTCGCTGCGCCGGGCGTCATTGCTCGTCCTCCTCGTCGGGCGTGGGCTGCTTGCCCAGCGCGGCCGGGTCGCCCGCCGCCATGCGCTGGTACAGCCCGGTGAGCGTTTGGATCTCCTCGGCCGAGAACAGCAGCTTGAGGGTGGGCGAGATTTCGAAGCGGTCGTCGCTGGCGCGGATCTTTTGCAGGATGTTGTGCTTCTTGATCTTCTCCACCGAGGCGTTGACCCGCTTGGTGAAGCCGGCGCGGTCGGTGCTGGCGGCGCGCTCGTACAGCGTGAGGTTGTCGACGATCTCGCTCAGGTCGACCACGGCGCGCTCGCCCTGCGCGTCGGCCTGGGTGAGGCGCTGGCGCAGGTAGAGCAGCAGGATCGAATCGATGAAGGTCAGCTGGGCGCGGCGCAGCAGCAGCGGCACCTCCAGGTCGCCGGTGTCGGCCTGGCGGGTGAAGGCGACCTGCATGTCGCGGTCGATCACCAGCTCGAGGAACAGCTCGGCCAGGCGGCGCCGCACCGTCACCTCGTCGCGCAACAGGATGGGCCACAGCTTGGCGTGGCGGCGGCCGTCCAGCGCGGGGCCGGACAGCAGCTGCACCAGCGCGCGCCGCGTGTCGAGCGGCAGCTCGCCGCTGTCGCCGCTGAACAGCGCTGTGCTCGGCGGCGCGCCCTCGCCGGCCTCGCTGGCGATGGTGGATACCTCGGGGACGGCCGGGGTGTCGGTCTCGTGTTGTGGTTCAGACCAGTTCATCGGCGCGTTCCTTGACAAAGTAGATGGTGGGGATGCGGGCGCTGCGGCGCTGCTCGTCGCCGCCGGTCCAGCTGACGGTCTCCTGCGCCGCCGCCGCCACGCCGTGGCGGCTGGCCAGGGCCAGCAGGCCGAGCACGCTGCCCAGGCCCTGCGCCGCCGGGTGGGCCAGCAGCACGTCGCCCACCGAGGCCTGCGAGCGCAGCGCCAGCACGGCGCGCACGTCCGCCTTCAGGCTGCGGAAGTCGATCTCCGACTGCGCCACCAGCTCGCCGACCGACTCCAGGTCGATCGGCGCCGCCTCGCCGTCGCGCATTTTGCCCGGCAGCGCCTGCAGCGTGGGGTCGTGCAGCAGCCACTGTGACAGCGAGGCCAGCTTGCTGCTGGTGAGCGTGAGCGTGAAGGCCAGCGTGTCGGTGGTCTTGACCTCGTCCTTGAGCGCCAGCGCCGCCAGCTGCGCCCGCCGCAGCAGCTGGTTCAGCCGGCGCTGCTCCTGGAACTCGCGGCTCTGCACGAAGTTCTTCAGGCTGCGCGCGAAGGACTGCAGCACGTCGTGCACCATGCCGCCCTGTTCCAGCAGCGTGCGCGTCAGGCGCAGCAAAAAGCGCCGCTCCTGCGACTCCAGGCCGGCGACGAAGTCGCGCGACATCAACTGGTCCAGCGCCTGCTCCAGTGTGGCCGACTGCTCCGGGTCCGTCAGCAGGCGCCAGAAGGCAGAGAAGGTGCGCCCGGCGTCGCTCTCGGTGATCAGGTCGATGCCGGCGAACAGCGAGTCGAGCACCTGGCCACGGTTGCCGTCGTTCTCCATGATGCGCTCGCGCAGCTCGCGGTTGAGCTGCTCGAACTGGTCGCGCACGCGGCGGAAGTCGCCCGCCAGGTCGTCGGCCAGCTTGATCACCTCGCGCGTGCGCTCCAGCGCCGCCGCCTCCGGCAGGATGTGCAGCACGCCCTGCTCGATGGCGGCGATGTCGCGCTCGATGCGCTCCTGCTCGGCGCGCAGGCGGGCGACGCGGCGCGCCTTGTCGCTGTCGGTGTCGTCGGACAGGCGGGCCAGCGCGTCGATCACCAGGCCCAGGCGGCTTTCCGTGGCCGAGGCGTGCGGCTTGACCAGGCCGGAGATGAAACGGATCGCCTCGATGGTGGCGCTCGACAGCTCGTACTCCTCCTCGGCCGCGCCGGCCGGGAAGCGGCGCTCCAGGTAGCCCTCGGCCAGCCAGCCGGCGACGTAGGTCTGCGCCGTCGGCCCCCAGTCCTCGCCCAGGTTGCGCAGGCGCTCCAGCTCGCGCTCGATGCGCTCGTGCAGGATCGACGCCGGCAGGCTGCGCTCGTGGTCGTACAGATGGGTTTGCAGCAGACCCAGCACGGTCGGCCCGTTGCCCGAGGCGAGCAGGCGCCACAAGGGCTGCCCGCGCATGCGGCGGTAGACGGCGAGGGCTTTGTCGGCTTTCATGCCGCCATTTTAAGGCAGATTGTGTGGCGGGGCGGGCAAGCTTGCTTTGCTGGCAGCGGTGCTGGGGGACTGCGGGCTAGATGTCGCGCGATTTCGGCCTTGGATTTGTGCCGGCGGGCATCAGGAGAAGTCCGCGCCTTGGGCCAGCTCGCGCGACGGGACGATGTCGAACTCGATGTCTTCGGTTCCGGGCATGGACAGGAGGTCGGAGGTTTTTTGATCGCCGACGGTGAGCCGTTGGTACTCCTCTATGCTCAGCAGCACATGTGCCGGACGCCCATTTTCCACGATGAATACCGGCCCAAGGTTTGCCGCCTTCATTGTCTCGCTGGCGTTCTGCTGGAACTCCGAACTGGAAATGGTGGTGATGGACATGGCGCACCTCCTTTTTGTAGCGACGTTACGATAAGCGGAGGAGGCTCGCAACAATGCACCAAAGTGCCGGCAGATTCGATGACCTAGCGGCCTGACGATCGTCAACATCCGCCGGACGCATCGAATTTATGCTGGCTTGTCCTGCGCGCGCTCTTGCGGTCCAAGAGGATCAGCAAAGGACGGTGCGAGGGCGAATTTCCATCGGTACTGGAACGTGTGCAAGTTGTCGGAGGCAAACAAATGGAGGATCGCGTTCTGCTATGCGTTGTGGCTGTGGTGTGCTCCGCCGCGTCTTGGATATTTTGGCATTTTCTTGGCGAGGACGCCATGATGATTTTACTGAATGTCGTATTGGTCTCGTTCGTCTTCGACAATATTCGTTTGCGTAGAAAGCTCCATGAGCAGTCTGCCGCCGCGCGGCCGAGCCGGTAGACTTCGCACTGCGGCAACGCAGTAAAATACACCTCAAACAGGACTTTGGTTCTGAAACGATGACTAGCGAACCGATCAGTGGCGCCCGTCGCTCAGTTCCATTAGGATTCGCAGGGGAGTCGCAGTTCTTGCTGGCATCGAGACAGCTTCTTGATGCCTTGCGAATACACGGAATTCACGACGCGGTAATTGGTGTACGTGGCAGTTCGGTCGTCGGCCATAATGTCACGACGGGTACGAGGTTTGGCGCAAGTAGCGATATCGATTACTTTGTCGTGAGTGCTCAGCTTACCCGCCAGTATGCGATGTCCAAGAGGATTGCTGGTTTTGTTCATCCTAAGAAAATCCAGTCGGAATATCCCCTAATTCGCCACTGGGCAAGCGATTGGTCGGCAATTCTTGGCCGCAAAGTAACGCTTGGGGCGTTTCCCCCGGGAATGCTGCCGGATCAACCGGCGATCCTTGTCAAGCCATGAGACGGAGGATGGAAATGGAAGACCTCAATTTATTGTGTGCAAATGACAATTGCACGACGCTGCCCTCCTTTGCTGCCGCATTTTTCCAGGCGCTTGGCATCAGCGCGTACACGGAACGGGAAAGCAGTAACTATTCGACGGGCCACTATTTCCAGGGGCGGCTGGGCGATATTGATGTGATCGTCGCCGACAATGACGAGTATGGCTACGACGATTTTCCCTTTTGGGTCAACGTCGACAGGGAGGCGCAAGGTGAACCGTCGCTACGCGAGCTTGTCGATCCGGCGATCCGGAAAAACATGCTGCCGGCCGGATTTCACGTCGCGCGAATTGATGACTTCGGTAGGCTTGGTGAACGTCGGGTTGACTACTCGCTATCGTCGCCGGACTGACTGATGCGGCCGTCGGGGTACCTGAAGCTGACGGTTGTTGATGGCGTGCTGATTGTGTCCTTCAAGGAGCGATGAACATGAAATGTCCTGTTTGCGGCGCGGCCGAACTGATCCACGACACCCGCGACATGCCCTACACCTACAAGGGTGACAGCACCGTCATCGCCGCCGTGACGGGCGACTTTTGCCCGGCCTGCGCCGAGTCCATCATGGATGCGGCGGAATCGAACCGCGTCATGCGTGAAATGCAGGCCTTCTCCAAGCAGGTGAATGCAGCCATTGTCGATCCCGACTTTATCACCGCCGTGCGCAAGAAGCTCGGTCTTGACCAGCGCGAAGCCGCCGAAATCTTCGGCGGTGGCATCAACGCATTCTCGCGCTACGAGAACGGCAAAACCAAGCCGCCGCTGGCCTTGGTCAAGTTGTTCAAGCTGCTGGATCGCCACCCCTATCTGCTCAGCGAGGTCAGAGCCTCCTGAGCTTTTTGAACCGACGCAATGATGGAAACTTAAATAGCGCGCTGCGCTATTTTATTTTGGAGGCCAAGTTAAAATAAGGATCGATTTCATTTTCCGTTCTCTTTCACTCGCGCCCCTGCTCGCGCAGCTGCCGCCGACCTGGACAACCCCGCCGCCAAGGATGCCTTCAGCCTGGGTGCCTTAGCTGTCCGCCTGGCTCAGCGAGGTCAAAGCCTCCCGAGCTTCTTTTTGACCTCGGAATCGCTTTACCGCGCCGTTATAATGGCGGCTTCCCGCAATTGACCCGCGCGCCCGCGCCAACGCCCATGCCGCTCACCACCCAGTACACCGTCCGCATCGCCACGCCCGCTGCCGGCCCGCAGTCGCGGGTACGCAAACAGTTCAACACCCTGGTCAAGAAGCTCGAAGCCGAACGCGTCAGGCTGGCGCTGTGGCGCGAGGAGTTGCCCAAGATACGCACGCTGGCCGACGACGAGTACAAGCCCTTGGCGAGCACCTTCGACGCCCATCGCCGGCGTCTGTTGGTGCAGCTCGACGAGGCCTGTTCCGACAGGACGATGAGCAAGACGGACAGGGAAAAATTGGCCGACATGATCTGCACGATAGCCCGGGACTTGATGCAGATGGACGAGGAGGACGAGCTGATCAAGGAGATCTACAACAAGCACAGCGGATGCGACTTCGATTCGGAGATGGACGCCGAGAAGGCGCTCATACGCCAGATGGTGGGCGAGGCGACCGGCGTCGAACTGGGCGAGGACGTCGATTTCAGCTCGCCGCGCGCCTTCCTCGAGGCCATGCAGAAGAAGATGGAGGCGCTCGAGCGCGAGGCGGGACAGCAACAGGAACAGGCCGCGCAGGCCAAACCGGCCAAGCCGGTCAAACTGAGCGCGCGCGAGGCACGCCAGCAGGCCGAGGAGCTCAAGCTCAAGCAGTCGGTGCGCGACATTTTCCGCAAGCTCGCCAGCGCCCTGCACCCGGACCGCGAGACCGATCCCGCCGAGCACGGGCGCAAGACGGCGCTGATGCAGCGCGCCAACGCGGCGTATGCGGCGAACGACCTGCTCGGCCTGCTGGAGCTGCAACTGGAGGTCGAGCAGATCGACCAGACCGGCCTGGACAACCTGGACGACGAGCGGATCAAGCAATTCAACCGGATGCTCGGCGGTCAGATCGACGAAATCAAATTCGACATCCTCGCGCTGGGAAGCGCGTTCTCGCTCGACATGGGCTGGGATGTTGGCCAGCACAGCACGCCGAAGGCGATGATGCGGGTCCTGCGCGCCGACATCGCCGCGATGCGCGCCAACGTCAACTACATCGAGGCCGACCTCGACACCTTCAGCGACCGCAAGCAACTCAAGGCCTGGCTGAAGGGCTACCGCATCGTCGCCAAAGACCCGGGCTACGGCGAACCGTGGTTTTAACGGCGCCGGCCTGCGCCGCGGCAGCGTGTCGATAGGATGCGTCACCGCTCGCGCGCTGCTGGGCGGCGACCAGGCATGTCATCACACGCATCCTGGCATTAAGAAGTTGTGCCATTGCCGAGAGATCGATCGCTACTCTCAGCACAAATTGGCTGAACAACCAGTCTGAGCCCGATCGCGTGCAACACTTTTAGGATGGTGTCAAACCTGGGTTGACTCTGTGGCCGAAGTGCTTTGTACAGCGATTCGCGAGCGATGCCGGCCTTGCCTGCAACCTCTGTCATGCCCTTCGCCTTGCAAGCAACCAGTATCGCTTCCGCAAACATGGTCGCGTCAGAGTCGGCAAGGAACTCGTTGATGAACGTCACCAGAGCTTCCTCGGTGCGCAAGTAATCGGCCGCCTCGTACTCGGTAAGGGCTTTTATTTTCTCGATGTTAAATTGATCATTGTTCATCAGGTTTTCTGCTGTTTCCAGGCAGCCCTCTTGGACCTTCCCATCTATGATTTAGATGTCAAGCTGGCCATTTGATTCCCGCGAACTGAAAATAACGACGTAGCGGGAGCAGGAAGAACTGGCGATCAATCCTTGCACACCGTGCCGCCAATTGAGCCGCCAATGCTCAGTCCCGTAGACAGGTCGAAACCGAAGTTGCACCAGTAGCCATCCTTCGGGCGATAACGGCATACGAGCATATCCCGTTGGCGTACTCGAAGCCCGGGAGTGTTGCAGCCTCCCTTCAAATCGGGGCCTATGCCATCGAACATCTCTTTTGCCGGGTTGCCCGTAAGGTCGAACGCGACCTTGATATCTCCCGCCGAGGGCGCTATCGATTCGCCCAGGAAGCCGCCATAAATCACATACTTCCCCGAAAAGGCACGGTGCGCGTACTCCCAGACCGCCATCGCATTTTGGGCCGAGATGACGGCACATGATGCCGCAAGCGCCACGATGATTTTCTTCAGCATATCGACCCTCCGATGCTACGGCCGGTTATTAGATCGAAGCCGAAATCGCATTGGTAGCCGCTAGCGGGGAAGTAGGAGCAGCTGACTTCAGCCCGTTGGCGCATTCGACCGCCGCTCTCAGTGCCACAAACTCCCTTCAGATCCGGCCCCATCGCCGCGAACATTTCCTTCGCGACCGGCCCGCGTATCCAAAACGCCATCTTCTTGTCCGTGCGCGTGGGCGCTACCGTATCGCCAAGCCCGCCGCCATAGACCGCGAAGTCACCCTTGAACGGACGATTGATGAATGTCCATGCATGTTCGCTGCGAGCAAACGCAACAGCACTCGCCAGGAGAACGAGGACTGCTAGGATTCTCTTCAAGTTTTCTCTCTCTTTGTTCACGATCCTATGCCTCGCATCGTTTTGCACAGCACCAAAGAAAATCGCAACCGGACGATAGTAGGACAGTGGTCCCAAGGAGCAATAGCAGCCTTTTCATTTTTCCTGATCCTGCTCGTCGAGCGCGGACTGGCAGTCCGCAATTTGCGAGGGCGGCACCACTCCTTGCGCACGAGCACGTCGCGGCGCCTACTTGCAGCGAATAGTGAATAAATTTTGGCCGGCCTTTTCGCCCTTCTTGCCGGAAATTGTGCATTCCTTGGTATCGTCGTCGAGCCGTTTTGACAGCGAAATTTCATTGAGAACGCCATAGTCGCATTGCAACCACTTTCCGTTTGGATAGCGTCCTTCCAGGCTGTACTTGTCGATCCATTCGGTCTTACTTTTGCGCACGGTGTCGCCGATCATTTGCCCGAGATCCTGGGGCGGTCCATTTGTCGGGGCGGCGTTGTGCAGGAAGAGCGGGGCTGCAACATAGGTCTGCCATCCGGGCGGAGTGTTCGTCAACTTGACCGAGGCTTGCGGAATTTCGCCGGGGCACTCGATGCGTTGCTCCGCCGCTGCGGCCAATGGCGCCAGCAGGACGAGGGCGGAAATAGCTATCGGTTGAAAGCGAGTCATGCAGGCTTCCACAATATGTCAGGCATGGCGTAGAAGCCAAGACGGTGTCCGAAATTATTGTCCTCGCGCATTTTTTCTGTTTGCGCGAGCGCAAGCGTGGCTGTAATGGCCGAGAGGTGTGCCGGCCAACAACAGGCGACGCTTCAGTCAAGCCGCAATGGCCGGCGGGCATGAAGTAGAATCCGTGGGCATCCCGGCTGGGAGTCGTGCGCGGAAGGGCATTGCCTTTGTCGGCGGCACCCCGCGAACTTAGGTGGAGTAAGGCGACAAATTTGAGGAGCCAAATGGCGACAAGTAAGAAACCGTTCTCCCCCCTCGCGCCCCTGCTCGCGCAGCTGCACGGCGTTGCCGACAGCATCGCCGCCGCCGACGCCGGCGACGACCCGCGCGCCATCAAGAAGGCGCGGCTGGAACTGGAGCAGATCACCGCGCAGCTGAAGGCCGCCTCCGACCGGCTCGACCCCGTGTGGCGGCCCACGGCCATCTTCGACCCGTCCGACCCCAACACCGCCGGCCGCGTGGTCGCGCTGACCCTGGTGGCGCAGCCGCGCCACCCGCTGGCGGCCATTCCCGAGTTCTACGGCGCCGGCGTCTACGCCATCTACTACCGCGGCGACTTCGCGCCCTACGCGCCGCTGCGCGGCACCGACCACCCGATCTACGTCGGCAAGGCCGACCCGGACAACCCCGCCGCCAAGGACGCCGTCAGCCAGGGCGCCAAGCTGTCCGCCCGGCTCAACGAGCACGCCGGCAGCATCCGCAAGGCCGACAGCACGCTCAGCATCGACGACTTCGACTGCCGCTTCCTGATCGTCCAGACCGGCTTTTAAAAATCGGCCGAGGACTACCTGATCAACTTCTTCAAGCCGATCTGGAACTCCGAGACCAAGATCTGCTTCGGCCTCGGCAAGCACGGCGACAGCTCGGAAACCCGCGTCAACAAGCGCTCGCCCTGGGACACCATGCACCCCGGCCGCAAATGGGCCGACGCGACGACGGAGAACCAAAAGCCGGCGCAACTGATCGTCGAGCAGATCGCCGCCAACCTGGCCGCGCACCCGCCGTACCGCGACATCCAGCAGATCTTCGAACGCTTCACCGAGGACATGCGCCAGCTGAGCACCGAGCACTTCTACACGCCCAAGCGCGGCCCGGTGGAACTGAAGGACGCCGTGCCGCAAACGCTGCCCATGTTCCCCGACCACTAGCCGGCGACGGCCGCAGCCGCAGCCGCCGCTGCGCCGGGCGCGGCCCGCCGCCGCCGGCGCCACCGCCCGCGCCGCGCGCCGCCCGAGGCTAGTCGCGCAGCAGCCGGCAGACCTGCTCGGCCATCACCGCCGCCAGCCGCACCGGCACCGCGTTGCCCAGCTGGCGCATGGTCTCCGACCAGGTGCCGTCGAAGATGAAGTCGTCCGGGAAGGTCTGGATGCGGGCCGATTCGCGCACCGTGAAATAGCGCACCGAACCGTCCGGCCGGCGCAGCATGTTCTCGCCGCCCGGCACGCCGTGGTCGCCCGCCTTGAGCGCCTTGGCCGGCTCGTCCAGCGGACTGCCGGTGTGGCCCACATAGCTGCGCGCGCCCGGCTGGAAGCGGTGCGCCTGCGGCAGCTCCTTGCTCGGCTGGCGCTCCGGGTCGGGCAGGTCGGCGATGGCGTCGCGCACCGTCAGCCAGGGCAGCACGTCCGCGTTCGGATGCGCCGCCAGGATGGCGCTGAGCTTCTTGTCCATGCCCTCCGGCCGGGCCGGCCGGTTCCTGGCCGCCACCCGGTGCCGCGCCCAATATTCGCCGGTATGCCACTGCGACAGCAGCAGCGCGTCGTGGCTGTGCGTCTCGCGCGGAAACTCCCAGTCGATCTTGTCCTCCGCGCGGAAGCCGACGAAGAACACCCGCATGCGCTTTTGCGGCACGCCGTAGTTGGCCGCGTTCACCAGGCGGTGGTAGACGTGGTACTCGCTGGCCTTGCCGCCGGCCTTGTGCTTCTGTAAGCGCCGCAGATGGTCCGGCCACTGCTCCCTGGGTTTGGCCGCCAGCGAGGGAAACTCCAGCTGCAGCAGGATGTAGCTGAAGTAGTCGGCGAAGGCCGCGCGCGTGAGCCCCTGCACGTTCTCGAAGACGAAGGCGCGCGGCTTGGCCTCGCGCACCGCGCGTATCGCCTGCGGGAACATGTCGCGCTCGTCGAGGAAGCCGCCGTGCTTGCCGCCCATGGAGAAGGGCTGGCAGGGCGGCCCGCCGGTGATCAGGTCGATGCCCTGGTGGCCCGCGTAGACGAAGTTCTTGACGTCGCCCTCGGTCACGTCCGGCCAGTGGCTGATCGGCGCCACGTTGTTGCGCTTGTTGTTGCGGATGGTGTTGCAGGCGTGGCTGTTCCACTCCACCACCGCCCGGTGCCGCACGTCGTTGCCGGAAAACCCGAGCGCCAGCCCGCCGGCGCCGGCGAACAGCTCGATGGACTCCAGGGCGCGGGGAAGGACCGCTGGGCGCTTGTCCGTCAGGGCGGAGGTGAGGGGCGGGTTGTACATGGTTTTCTGATAGGGCCGGAACGAATCGATGTTGGTGGGGACGCGATCTAGCCGGTGGGTCTTTGCAAAGGCAAGTGGAGCGACAGCGCCGCGCGGAACGGGCTGCGCGGGGTAGGCATTACGTCAACTTTTCGACCGCCTGGGCGATTGAAATTTGTGCAGCAGTATAAAGCACCGGCGCCGCCGCGATCAAACCAAAAGATGAGGCGGCCAGCGTCGCCGGCGGCATCGGGCGGTTCGTCGCTTGCACTGTTGAGCTAATTTTACTGTGTTTTTATACAGCCCTCAACAACATAGCCTTGTGTTCGCGCAAACGGACCTTGAAGATTGCGCAAACAGCGCGATCATGGAGTGGTGTAGACGGCCGAAAATGGGAACAGCCGGCAGGCGGGTGGGGTGGTTCATGGTGGATAGCATCGATCAAGCGGCGCGCAGTGCGCTGATGAGCAAAATACGCGGCAAGAACACCCGCCCCGAGCTCATCGTGCGCAAGCTGGTGTACGCCGCCGGCTACCGCTATCGGCTGCACGTGCGCAAGCTGCCGGGCTCGCCCGACCTGGTTTTCGCGGGGCGGAAGAAGGTGATTTTTGTGCATGGTTGCTTCTGGCACCTGCATGAGAACTGCCGGTTTTCGCACATACCGAAATCTCGGGTGGAATTTTGGAGAGCAAAACTGAATGGGAATAAGCTCCGTGATGCGCGGACCACTGACTCGTTACGTCTGATCGGCTGGGGCGTGCTTGTTGTATGGGAGTGTGAACTACATGATTTGGCGGCGGTGCTGCATCGCATATCCGGATTCTTGGATTCATCTTTTGATGTGGGCGATCATTGAGATAGTTCCAATGCACTAGTTAGCGGAAAGTCATCATCTGAGACAGTCTTGAAATGCATCAATTTACTTCCAAGCAGTGATTTAGGTTTCGTCGTTGTAATTTGTCTGCTACTATTTCTTATGGGAATTATCATAAGGAATTGATATGCGTACAAAAGATGAAGTAATCAGTGGTGTCGCGACTTGGACGGTTTGGTGGCTTGCTGAACGACGCAAAAAACTCGTTGCCCAGCTATCAGATACGATGTCTGTCAATCCATTTTTGATGCCATTGCTTTTTGAATTCCACGGACTGGAATCTTTTTCGGAACTTAGTGACTTGATCGTTGGTGGGCATTTGATGACAGGCCACAGTACTGGATTCGGAAAACTGATTGATGAAAAGATATTGCCTAATGTTTTTGGAACGGCAAAATTAGATAATAATTACCGAAGAAATTCCGGATTTTCGGAGAGTTTTTTTGATGAAATCGATCATGTTGTAAGTAGATCGGATGGATCAAACGAGTTGCTCTCACTCAAGGCTGGAAAATGGACAATTCAACTTACGATGGCTGTTCAGCTAAATCATGCTTTTAATGAAATAGTTAAGGCTTTTCCTAATAGATTCTCACGCATAATCGTTGGAGTATTTTATGGGAGTGCAGATGGCTTGACCGATAAGTACAAAATTCTGAGAGGCGTTAATAATGGGAAAAATCACGATGTAATAGATTTAACCGATCATGTCTCCGTATATGCAGGGCGTGAATTTTGGAGCTGGTTGAATGACGGTGAGCCGCTTACCCAAGATTGGGTGCTACAAGGGTTCTTGATGGGGATCGAGGAACATCGTCGAGGTGAAGAAATGCAACCGAAGAAAGTGCATGAATATCTTCAAGAGTATAAGGAGAGTATACATGCGAAGTATGCGGGGTATACTTCCGCCGGAGTGGGGGGGATCAATTGGCCGCAGTTGCTGAGTGATATTAACGGATAAGTTTTCAGGCAGGGAGTTCCCTGCCTGTTAATCAATTAGATAACTCGAACTCAAATTGCGGTGTGTTGCTCTCCACAGTTTCTTCTTCGTCCGCGTAGTACGATACATCACCTGCTATTGCTTGCCCATTTTTCCAGAATTGACGAGTGCGTACATGCGGACGTAGGTGAATAATTCTATTCTCAAAGTTGGTTAGTGGACGTCGCTTATGCTTTTCTATTTCTGAAAATATTGCTTTAATTGCTTGTCCTGCCACCTCGCCTAGGCGAGTGGGTACGGCATTGCCAACTTGTCTAAATTTCGAAGTAGTCGAACCACAGAATTTCCAATCGCGTGGGAACTCTTGAATTGCAGCAGCCTCGCCAACTGAAATTGCACGTAGTTCAAGTGGATGGCACATGCTAGTACCTGCGTGATTTGGCATTGTAACAACAGTTGGGGACGGAAATGCAAATGATAATTTTCTCCAATATGCACTGCGGCCACCTTTCAGGAACCAACTTTTTCCCATCGATTCCTTTTGCACATCTAAGGGTAAACTGCGCCAATTTCCACCGGGTGGAATCATACTCAAGTATTCTAGTTTGCGAGGACTAAAATTCATGACTTCTGGGCACGGGTCTATAAAATTTTTACCAATTGCGTCACCAAGAGTGCGGAATGGCGGCAAATTATCCTCTGTTCGATTGCTGAATTGAGGTTCTGGCATATTGGAAATAATACCATGTCTATTCCCTATAAATAGCAATCGTTCACGAATTTGGGGAGCGCCGTAATTCACTGAATTTACAACGAAGCAGTCAACGCGATATCCAATCGAATTAAATTCAGCGAGTATTTTTTCTACCAAAGAACCTTTTTCCATCCACTTCGGGTCTAAATCTTCACCTTCAGCGAATTCTTTCGGAGAAAAAAGTGGCATTGAAAGCAGTCCTCGGACATTTTCCATAAGGAACACATCCGGTTGCGTTTCTGAAATTATTCTAATAAATTCAAATACCATTTTTCCGCGTGAGTCTGCAAGGCCTTGACGTTTTCCAAAAACGGAGAATGCCTGACAAGGAGGCCCGCCGACAACTAAACGGACTTTCTTTAGCTTAGCAAGCGCAAGCAAGTCCTTTCCCGTCAGATTCACAATCGATTCTTGCGATACAGCTAGGTTCGGTTTGTTTGTGCGTATGGTTTCCACTGCTTCAATGGAAATTTCATTGCAAGCAGCTGTTACAAATCCTGCTCGCTCGAGCCCTAGATCGAGACCCATTGCTCCGCTAAAAAGCGATATATACTTCATTTAATTATCACTCTGCCGTACAAAAATTCAATTTTTAATGAATTAGGATTTTTCGAATTCCAGAGATATTTTTCCTGAAAAACCTTATATAACATCAGACGTCGATGTTGCCAGCCCGCAGCGCATTGTTTTCGATGAACGCCCGACGCGGCTCCACATCATCCCCCATCAGCGTGGTAAAGATCTGATCCGCCGCAATCGCATCCTCAATCTGCACCTTCAGCAAACGGCGCACCTTCGGATCCATGGTGGTTTCCCACAGCTGAGCCGGGTTCATCTCGCCCAGACCTTTGTAGCGCTGCTTGGACACCACGCGTTCCGCCTCGTCGCGCAGGAACTGCATGGCGTGGTGGAAGTCGACCACGGCCGATTCCTTCACGCGCTCGCCTTCGCCACGGGTGACCACGGCGCCTTCGCCGATCAAGCCGGTGAAGGTGGCGGCGGCGTTGGCCAGCACGCCGTAATCAATACCCTGGACGAAGTCGGCATCGATCGCGGTGACCTTCACGTTACCGTGGTGCATGCGCTCGATCCACAGCATGTGCTTCTCGGACAGCTCGTCCGAGCGCACCGACACCTTCACGGCGATGTCGTTGATGTTCTCGGCCAGCGCGCGGGCCGACACTTCGGCCTGCTCCAGCGTGTCCAGGTTCAGCGTCACGCCGGTCATGATGGCGGTCAGCGCGGCGCGGTCGATCACGCGGGTCAAACGGGTCATGATGGCGTTGGCCAGGTTGAACTTGCGCACCAGCTCGGCCAGCGGCTCGCCGACGATGGGGTCGGCGCCTTCGCGCGGGATCAGCACGGCGGTGTTCAGCGCCACGCTCATCATGTAGCTGGCTTCCTCCACGTCGTCCTTGAGGTAGCGCTCGTCGCGGCCGGCCTTGACCTTGTACAGCGGCGGCTGGGCGATGTAGATGTGGCCGCGCTCGACCAGTTGCGGCATCTGGCGGTAGAACAGGGTCAGCAGCAGGGTGCGGATGTGGGCGCCGTCGACGTCCGCATCGGTCATGATGATGATGCGGTGGTAGCGCAGTTTTTCGACGTTGAACTCGTCCGGTCCGATCGAGGTGCCCAGCGTGGCGATCAGCGTGGTGATCTGCTCGGACGACAGCATCTTCTCGAAGCGCGCCTTCTCCACGTTCAGCACCTTGCCGCGCAGCGGCAGAATGGCCTGGAACTTGCGGTCCCGGCCTTGCTTGGCCGAGCCGCCTGCGGAGTCACCCTCGACCACGTAGAGTTCGCACAGGGCGGGGTCTTTTTCCTGGCAGTCGGCCAGCTTGGCCGACAGGCCCAGGCCGTCCATCACGCCCTTGCGGCGGGTCAGGTCGCGGGCCTTGCGGGCCGCTTCGCGCGCGCGCGCCGCTTCGACGATCTTGCCGCAGATGATTTTGGCGTCGTTCGGTTTTTCCTGCAGGTAGTCCGACAGCGTCTTGGCGACGATCTCTTCGACCGGGCCGCGCACTTCCGACGAGACCAGCTTGTCCTTGGTTTGCGAGGAGAACTTCGGCTCCGGCACCTTGACCGACAGCACGCAGGTCAGGCCTTCGCGCATGTCGTCACCGGTGATCTCGACCTTGGCCTTCTTGGCGAACTCCTGCTCGTCGATGTATTTGTTGATGACCCGGGTCATCGCGGCGCGCAGGCCGGTCAGGTGGGTGCCGCCGTCGCGCTGCGGGATGTTGTTGGTGAAGCACAGCACCTGCTCGTTGTAGGCGTCGTTCCACTGCATCGAGACGTCGACGGTGATGTTGGTGTTCTGGTCCGACATGCGTTCGCCGGTGGCCTGGAACACGGTCGGGTGCAGCACCGTCTTGGCCTTGTTGATGTATTCGACGAAGCCGCGCGTGCCGCCCTCGAAGGCGAAGATCTCTTCCTTGCCGTTGCGCTGGTCGGTCAGCTTGATGTTGACGCCGTTGTTGAGGAAGCTCAGCTCGCGGATGCGCTTGGCCAGGATCTCGTAGTGGAACTCGACGTGGTTGAAGATCTCCTCGTCGGCCCAGAAGTGGACGTCGGTGCCGCGCTTGTCGGTGTCGCCGATGACCTTGATCGGCGAGACGGCGAAGCCGTCGCGCGTGTCGAGCTCGCGGTTTTGCGGCACGCCACGGACGAACTCCATGTAGTGCACCTTGCCGTCGCGGCGGATGGTCAGCTTGAGCAGCTTGGACAGGGCGTTGACGCAGGACACGCCGACGCCGTGCAGGCCGCCGGACACCTTGTAGCTGTTCTGGTCGAACTTGCCGCCGGCGTGCAGCTCGGTCATGACGATTTCGGCCGCCGAGCGTTTCGGGTCGTGCTTGTCGTCCATTTTCAGGCCGGTCGGCACGCCGCGGCCGTTGTCGGTGATCGAGATCGAGTTGTCCGAGTGGATGGTGACGTGGATCTCGGTGCAGTGGCCGGCCAGCGATTCGTCGATCGAGTTGTCCAGCACTTCGAACACCAGGTGGTGCAGGCCGGTGCCGTCCGAGGTGTCGCCGATGTACATACCGGGACGTTTGCGCACGGCTTCCAGGCCTTCCAGGATCTGGATGGAGGACGCACCGTATTCTTCCTGCTTGGCCGGGACTGGATTCTCTTGTGGGCTATCGGACATGGACTGCTTTCTCAAATAACGAATTACTGGGAACTTCTAAAACCACTGCTGCCGGCCGCGCTGACAACGCGCGGCCAACTTAAATGCGCATCGGCATGACGACGTACTTGAAGTCGGTGTTGTCCGGGATCGAGATCAGCGCCGACGAGTTCGAGTCGCCCAGGGCGATGTTGATCTGGTCGCACTTCAAATTGTTGAGCACGTCGAGCAGGTAGGTGACGTTGAAGCCGATGTCGACGCTGTCGCCGCCGTAGTCGATCTCCAGTTCCTCGACCGCTTCTTCCTGGTCGGCGTTGGTCGAGCTGATCTTCATGCTGCCCGGGGTCATGATGCAGCGCACGCCCTTGAACTTGTCGCTGGTCATGATGGCGGCGCGTTGCAGCGAACGCAGCAGCTCGTCGCGGCCGATGGTGAACTCGTTCTTGTAACCCTTGGGGATGACGCGGGTGTAGTCGGGGAACTTGCCCTCGACCAGCTTGGAGATCAGTTCGATGTCGGCGAAGGTCAGCTTGACCTGGTTCGCCGCGATGTCGAGCTGCACCGGCTCGTCGTTCTCTTCGAGCAGGCGCTGCAGCTCGATGATGGTCTTGCGCGGGATGATCACTTCCTGGCGCTCGAAGGTTTGCTCGGTCTCCACTTGGCAGAAGGCCAGACGGTGGCCGTCGGTGGCGACGGCGATGACGTTCTTGCCGTCCAACACCAGCAGCAGGCCGTTCAGGTAGTAGCGGATGTCCTGCTGGGCCATGGAGAAGTGGACCATGTTGAACAGGTGCTTGAGCGTCTTCTGCGGCAGGGTGACGGTGGCGTTGTAGCTCTCGGCCTGTTGCACGGTCGGGAACTCTTCGGCGGCCAGGGTTTGCAGCGCGAAGCGCGACTTGCCGGTTTGCACGGTCAGGCGCTTGTTGAGCAGGGTCATCGTCACGTCGCCGGACTCGGGCAGGGCGCGCAAAATGTCGAGCAGCTTGCGCGCGGCCACGGTGGTGCCGGTCACTTCATGGCCGGAGCCGATGTCGGCGTGGGTGGTGATCTGCACTTCCGTGTCGGTCGACAGGAAGGAGACGCTTTCGCCTTCTTTGCGGATGAGGATATTGGCCAGAATCGGCATAGTGTGCCGACGCTCGACAATACCGCTCACGATCTGCAGTGGCCGGAGAAGGGTATCTCGGGTGGTTTTGACCAATTGCATAGTTATCCTCAATGGTAAGTTTTAAAGATGCTTTTATAACAATGTTGCTAATTAATTCTGTTTGGCGGAAAGCACAAATGTTTGCCTGAATCATAATGGCAAACCGGCGCACAGGCCAGCACTTGCGATTTCGTCCGCGCGCCGGCCGCTTTGCTTGCTCAGGGTCAGACTTACTTGCTCAGGGTCAGACCTACATGCTCAGGGTCAGACCCTAGGGTCTGACCCTATGCTTTGGCCCCATGCCCCTTTAGCCTTTGAGCGTCTGCTCCAGCACGTGCAGCTCGTGGTTGCACTCGGGGTTCTTGGTGCGGTCCAGCGCGATCTTGCGCACCGCGTGCAGCACGGTGGTGTGGTCGCGGCCGCCGAACAGCTCGCCGATCTCCGGCAGACTCTTCTGCGTCAACTCCTTGGCCAGGTACATGGCGATCTGACGCGGCCGCGCGATGTTGGCGGGGCGGCGCTTCGAGTACATGTCGGCGACCTTGATGTTGAAGAAGTCGGCCACCGTCTTCTGGATGTTTTCCACGGAAATCTGGCGGTTCTGCACCGACAGCAAATCCTTCAGCGCCTCTTTCACGATGTCGATCGTGATGTCCTTGCCGTGGAAGCGCGAGTACGCCAGGATCTTGCGCAGCGCGCCTTCCAGCTCGCGCACGTTGGAGCGCAGGTGCTTGGCGACGAAGAAGGCGACGTCGTCGGAGAACGTCACGCCCTCCTGCTTGGCCTTCTTCAACAGAATCGCCACGCGCATTTCCAGCTCCGGCGGTTCGATCGCCACGGTCAGGCCGGAGTCGAAGCGCGAGATCAGGCGGTCGTCCATGCCGGTGATCTCTTTCGGATAGGTGTCGCTGGTGATGATGATCTGTTTCTTCGCGGCGATCAGCGCCTCGAACGCATAGAAGAACTCTTCCTGCGTGCGGCTCTTGCCGCCGAAGAATTGAATATCATCGATCAACAGCATGTCGAGCGAGTGGTAGTAGTGCTTGAAGTCGTCGAAGCCCTTGCGCTGGTAGGCCGTCACCACGTCGCGCACGTATTGCTCGGCGTGGATGTAGCGGATCTTGGCGCCCGGCTGGTCGGCCATTACCTGGTTGCCGATGGCGTGGATCAAGTGGGTCTTACCCAGGCCCACGCCGCCGTAGAAGAACAGCGGGTTGTAGGACACGCCCGGATTGTTGGCCACCTGGATGGCGGCGGCGCGCGCCAGCTGGTTGGCCTTACCGGTGACGAAGCTGTCGAAGGTCAGGTCGGTGTTGATGCGGCTTTGCTCGCGCCGTGGCGCGGCGCTGGCCGGCAGCTCGGGCACGGAGGGCACCGGATCGGCCATGCGGGCGTTGCCGGATGGGACGCCACCGTTGTTGTCGGGCACGGGTGCCACGCTGGCGACCTTTTTCGGCGCCGACAGGCGCGGGTCGAGCACGAACTGCACCTCGGTCGGCGCTTCCCAGTACTGGCAGGCCAGCGCGGTGATGCGGCTGGCGAACTGGGTCTTGACCCAATCGAGCTTGAAGCGATTGGGAGCGGCCAGACGCAACTTGCCCTCCTCGTAATCGAGGGGGATGAGCGGTTTAATCCACGCACTGAATTGTTGCGGCGTCAGCTCCAGTTCCAACTGCGCGGAACAGGTCTGCCAGAAATTTTCCATGAATCGTCTACTGTGAAAAGGTGTGGGAGGGCGTATCGATACTGCCCCGGCGAGCAGTCCAGAACTGGATCGCAGCGCGAGGGCTCGCCACACGTAACGCGCTATTCTACTCTCGCCGGAGAAAGTTATCCACAGGCACGACGCTTATTTTCGCACTTCGGCGGGGTCCCAAAGCGCTTCGGGGGCTACTTTGCTGTTGACAGGCGGGACTGAAATGCTGATAATTCAGGGTTCCCCGCCCGTATTCCGTGTTTATTCACTTATATGGAGTAAGCGTGGATATCAGCGGGCGATGAGATGGACCCAGCTTGTGCCGGAGTGTTGGCATAAGTGCGCGAAATGTCATTGGCACCAAAAACTGACGGGACGTCAGACCCGATTTTGCATTTTTTTTGCTTTTTAGCGAGACCAACATGAAACGTACTTACCAACCTTCCGTTGTACGCCGCAAGCGTACGCACGGCTTCCGCGCTCGTATGGCTACCCGTGGTGGCCGTGATGTGCTCAACGCACGTCGCGCAAAAGGCCGCAAGCGTCTGGCCGTATAAGCCAGACCTTGTTAGCTGATCGCGTGGACAGCTCTAGCGGCTCGACAGGCGAAGGTTCTCACGACTTCGCGCGCGTTCGGCGCATCATTAAAACGGATGAATTTTCATCCGTTTTTCGTTTGCGCCCTACACAGAAAACTGCGCATTTCGTGCTCTATACCCGTCTGAACCAACTGCCGCATGCGCGGCTGGGCGTCGTGGTGGCGAAGCGGTTCGCGCCGCGCGCGGCCACGCGCAACACGATCAAGCGCGTCACGCGCGAGCTGTTCCGCCAAACCGGCCTGCCGGCCATCGATTGCGTGGTGCGCCTGGCCAAGCCGGTCAACACCAAGGACGGCCCGGCCACCACCGCCAAGCTGAAGACGGCTTTGCGGGTGGAATTGACGCGCCTGTTCGCCGCGCAGGCGGCGCAGGAGCGCCAGGCCAGGAGCGCCGCTGCAAGCGCGGCGGCGAACCTGGCCGAAGCGCCGGCCGAAGCGAGCGCGCCCGCCGCCATGCCGGACATTGGCAACGGCAACAGCAACGGCGCCGACGCCACCTCCAGCGCCATGCCGAACACCAGCTCTGCGGCGCCATGAAAACCCTGCTAAGCTTCTTGCTTCGCGCCTACCAGCTGACCATCAGTCCGCTGATGGGGCCGCGTTGCCGCTTCTACCCCAGCTGCTCGAACTATGCGCTCGAGGCGCTGCGGGTGCACGGCGCCGCCAAGGGCAGTGCCCTGGCGGCGCGGCGGGTGTGTCGCTGCCATCCCTGGAACGAGGGCGGCTTCGACCCCGTGCCTGCCAAGGACGGGGCGCAAGACAGCACCGATTCTTCAACGACCGCTTGCGGTTGCAACCACTCCTGATCAATACCCTAATGGATATCAATAAACGTACCATCCTTTGGATCGTGTTTGCCGTGTCGCTGGTAGTTCTCTGGAACAACTGGATGGTATCGAATGGCAATCCGTCCATGTTCGCGCCGACCCCGCCGGCCGTCACGGCCAAGGCCGCCGACGCGAAGAAATCCGACCTGCCGGCCGCCGCCAGCGCAGTGGCCACCGCAGCCGCAGCCGTACCCGGCGCGCCCGGCGCCGCCGCGCCGTTCAAGAGCGAGCGCATCACCATCACCACCGATGTGATCCGCGCCGACATCGACACCCTGGGCGGCCAGATCGTGCGTCTGGAGCTGCTCAAGTTCAAGGACGGCATCGACACCAGCAAGAACCAGGTGTTGTTCGAAGCCAGCGCCAAGAAGTCCTACCTGGCCCAGACCGGCCTGGTCGGCGCAGCCGGCCTGCCGAACCACAACACCGGTTTCGTCGCCAAGCCCGGCGCGCGCATGCTCAACGACGGCAGCCAGATCCAACTGGTGCTGGAGGCGGAGCAGGGCGGCGTCAAGCTGACCAAGACCTTCACCTTCAAACGCGGCGACTATGTGGTCGACCTGCAGCACGACGTGAGCAACGTCGGCGCGGCGCCGGTCAAGCCCGAGCTGTACATGCAGCTGGTACACGACGGCAACAAGCCCGAGGGCGAGTCCTACTTCAACAGCAGCTACACCGGCCCGACCCTGTACACCGACGCCGACAAGTACCACAAGCTGCAGTTCGAAACCGTGGAGAAAGAGGCGGCGGAATCGGTCAAGACCGGCAAGCCGGTGGTGATGGACCACCCGACCAAGGCCGACAACGGCTGGGTCGCCGTCTCGCAGCACTTCTTCGTCTCGGCCCTGGTGCCGCAGGACAAGCTGGCGCGCGACATCTTCACCAAGAAGGTCGACACCAACCTGTACGCCATCGGCGTGGTCCAGCCGCTGGGCACCCTGGCGCCCGGCGCCACCGTGAGCAACCACGCCAAGCTGTATTCCGGCCCGCAGGAAGCCAAGCTGCTGGAAAAGGTCACGCCGGGCCTGGACCTGGTCAAGGACTACGGTTTCCTGACCATCATCGCCAAGCCTATCTTCTGGGTCATGGAGCAGTTGCACGCGGTACTGGGCAACTGGGGCTGGACCATCATCGTCTTCACCATCCTGATCAAGCTGGCCTTCTTCCCGCTGTCGGCCGCCGGCTACCGCAGCATGGCCAAGGTGAAACTGGTCACGCCGAAGATGCAGGCGATCCGCGAGCGCCACAAGGGCGACCCGGCCAAGATGAACCAGGCCACCATGGAGCTGTACAAGGCCGAGAAGATCAATCCGCTGGGCGGCTGCCTGCCGATCCTGGTGCAGATGCCGGTCTTCATCGCCCTGTACTGGGTGCTGCAGGCGTCGGTGGAGATCCGCGGCGCGCCGTGGATCGGCTGGATCACCAACCTGGCCGCGCCCGATCCTTGGTTCATCCTGCCGGTGCTGTACGCTATTTCGATGTACATCACCACCAAGCTGAACCCGGCCCCGGCCGATCCGATGCAGGCCAAGATGATGTTGTTCATGCCGCTGGCCTTCTCGGTGATGTTCTTCTTCTTCCCGTCCGGCCTGGTGCTGTACTGGGTGGTGAACAACGTGCTGTCGATCGGTCAGCAGTATGTGATCTCGAAGAAATACGCCGCGCCAGCCGCCGCGTAATGTAGGCACAACCCGCCTGTTGTGAAAAAGCCCGTGCCCCGCACGGGCTTTTTTTTAACCACCCCGCAAGGCGCTACGCTCGGGGTCTGACCCCGTACGGGGTCAGACCCCTGCCGTTATGGGGGCCAGCCGGGCAGCACAAGCCGCCACAGAATCCACCGCAATAATTTACAATCATTCCATGAAACTAGACTCCTCCCCCATCGCCGCCATCGCCACCGCACCGGGGCGCGGCGGCATCGGCGTCGTGCGCGCCTCCGGCAAGAACCTGCAACCCTTGATGAGCGCGCTGTTCGGCGCCACCGCGCTGGCGCCGCGCCACGCCACCTACATCCCGTTCCGCCAGGCCGACGGCACGCTGATCGACCAGGGCATCGCCATCCACTTCAAGGGGCCGCAGTCCTACACCGGCGAGGACGTGCTGGAGCTGCAGGGCCACGGCGGCCCCATCGTGCTGCAACTGCTGCTGGCGCGCGTGCTCGAGGCCGGCGCCGAGAGCGGCCTGCGCCTGGCCGAGCCGGGCGAGTTCACCCGCCGCGCCTATTTGAACGACAAGCTCGACCTGGCCCAGGCCGAGGCGGTGGCCGACCTGATCGACGCCTCCACCGAGGCGGCCGCCAAGTCGGCCTCGCAGTCGCTGTCGGGCGCGTTCTCGAAGACCGTCAACACCCTGGTCGACGGCGTGACCAATCTGCGCATGCTGGTCGAGGCCACGCTCGACTTTCCCGAGGAGGAGATCGACTTCCTGGAGAAGTCCGACGCGCGCGGCCAGCTGGCCGGCATCGTCGCCTCGCTGCAGCAGGTGTTCAAGCAGGCCGCCCAAGGCGCGCTGCTGCGCGAGGGGCTCAACGTGGTGCTGGTGGGCCAGCCCAACGTCGGCAAGTCGTCCCTGCTCAACGCGCTGGCGGGGGCCGACGTGGCCATCGTCACGCCGATCGCCGGCACCACCCGCGACAAGGTCAGCGAGACCATCCAGATCGAGGGCATTCCGCTCAACATCATCGACACCGCCGGCATCCGCACCATCGACGACGCCGTCGACGTCGTCGAGCGCATCGGCATCGAGCGCACCTGGGGCGAGGTGGCCAAGGCCGACGTGATCCTGCACCTGCTCGACGCCGACCACGGCCCCTCGCGCGCCGACGACCACATCGTCGCCGCCTTCCCGGCCGGCGTGCCGGTGCTGCGGGTGTGGAACAAGATTGACCTGTCCGGCCACAAGGCGGCGGTCGACGCGATGGCGGACGCCACCCACATCTACCTGTCGGCGCACGAGCACATCGGCATCGACCTGCTGCGCGCCGAGCTGCTGCGCATCGCCGGCTGGCAGCAGACCGGCGAGTCGCTCTACCTGGCGCGCGAACGGCATTTGATCGCGCTGAAGAACGCCGGCGCCCACCTGGACCGCGCCGGCGAGCACGCCGCGCAGAACGACCAGTCGCTCGACCTGTTCGCCGAGGAGCTGCGGCTGGCCCAGGCGCAGTTGTCGAGCATCACCGGCGCCTTCTCGTCGGACGATCTGCTCGGCGTGATCTTCGGCCGCTTCTGCATCGGTAAGTAGGCGCTCACTCATGGCCATCCCGCAAAGCAAGGCAGAGTTGTTGGCCGCCATCGACGGCAGCTATGGCAAGGTGTTGAAGGCCTTCGAGGAGGTGCCGGCGGCGCGGGCGCGCGACGCCGTGCTGGAGGGCCACGCCAAGGGCACCACCATGAGCGTGGCCGATCTGCTGGCCTACCTGGTCGGCTGGAACGAGCTGGTGCTCAAGTGGATCGCCCACGACGAGGCCGGCCAGGCGATCGACTTCCCCGAGACGGACTTCAAGTGGAACGAGCTGGGCCGGCTGGCGCAGAAGTTCTATGCCGACTACGCGGCGCTGCCGTATCCGCAGCTGCTGCAACGCTTCGCCGAGGCCAAGGCGGGCATCGTCGGCCGGATCGCGGCGCGCGACGACGCGGCGCTGTACGGCCGCCCCTGGTGCGGCAAATGGACGATGGGCCGCATGATCCAGTTCAACACCTCCTCGCCCTACGACAACGCGCGCGGCCGCCTGCGGCAGTGGCGCAAGGCGCAGGACGCGCCGGCCCCGCCCTAGCGCGCCGGTGCCGATTGCGGCGGCCGGCGACAACGCGGGACGCACAGATTTCCTTCCGCGACGCTATCGGCGGAGGCCTTTTCATTGAAAAAAATATCCCCCCGGCGGACTGCGGGGCGCACCCTATGAACGTGTATGCTGCTGAGTGTCGCGGCGCTGTTGCTTGTGTCGCGGAGGCCGCAAAGCGGCGCGGCGAACCTGCTATTATTTGTGCGGTTGGTCGGCCGGCGTGGCCGTCACCGGCCGGCGCGGCGACACGATGGCGCGGGCCGTGGCGGCATCTGGAGAACCCGCCACGGCGTTGATAATTCTCATGCCTGACGTATTCCACTGAAGTAACCTTGCTACGAGACTTGATGTACTAGCTGAATCGAGGGGGAGATCTTGGAACCGATACCAGAGAGCGTACCGGACGGCGCGGCCGCTACGACACCGCCGGCCTCGCCCGCCGCGCGCGCGCGCCAAGCCCTGCCGCCGAAGGGGGCGTGTTGGTATTGCGAGCGTCCGCTCGACAGCGTGCGCCGCTTCTGCGGCAAGGAGTGCGCCGACGCCTTCGACGAAGAAAAGGAATTCACCCGCTGAGCGGCGCTCCGTCGTCGCCGGCGCCATCGCCGGCCGCCAGCACGGCCAGGGCCGCCTCAAAATCAAACCGTTGTGCCGCCGTGTCCAGCCGGCGCCAAGCGGGCTCGCCAAGATGGGCCGCCAGTTGCGCGGCCGTCCCCTCCAGCAGGTCGATCGCCGCGCCGTCGCCGTCGCGCAGTAGCTGCGCCAGTTGCGCGCACAGCTGCGCGGCCGGGATGGCGGCCATGGCGGTCGCAGCGGCGGCCGCCTCTGCCGTCGGGTTCGCCGCCGCCATGGCGGTTTGGGCTGCCAGCCGTTCGAGCCGGGCGATCTGTTCGATCCGCTCGAACAGCTGGCCTAGCGCCCGTTCCAGGCCATCCAACGCCTCCCATGCCCCGGCCGCCGGCGGTGCCGCCGCCGCAGGCACAGCGTTGCCACCGCCGCTGTTGCAGCCGCCGTCGCCGCTGCTGTTGCCGCCGTTGCCGTCGCGGTGGTGCCGGCCGCCGCGCAGCGCCGTGTCGATCACCGCCGCCAGGGCGCACACCTGGCCGGCGCCGATCAAGCCGGCGGCGCCCTTGAGCGTGTGCGCCAGGCGTCCGGCGGCGTCCGTCTGGCCGGCGTCGAGCGACTGGCGCAGGCGCGCCGCCGTGTCGGCGTAGTCGCCGGCGAAGCGGCGTAGCAGTTGGTGGTAGAGCGGGCGGGCGCCCATCAGGCGCCGCAGCCCGTCGGCCGTGTCGAGCACAGGATCGGCAGCGGCCGCCGTTGCCGCGTTGTCGTTGGCGGCGGGCGGGCGCGGCGGCCTCACTTGGTGCTGAACGACCAGTCGCGCGTGACGGCGACGCCGTCCACGGTGCCGGCGAAGCTGACTTCGTAGGTGCTGGCCGCGCTGAGCACGGCCAGCGGGATGATGGCGGCGACCGACACCGCGACCTTGCTGTCGGTGCCGCGGCTGAGCAGTTGCGTGTTCAGCGCGGTGCCGCCGCGCGGCCGCACGGTGAAGCTGTGCACCAGCACCACGGCGCTGGCGTCGGCGTGCACGCTGATTGGATAGCCGACCTCGTTGCGGCCGTCGACCGGATCGGGCTTTTCGTTGTCGCTGAAAAAGTTGGTCGGCACCCGGCTTTGGCTGTTGAACGGATACACCGCCAGCTTGCCACTGCCGAGTCCGGCGCTATAGCCGTTGCTGGCCGCCATGTCGCTGGTGAAGTAGGTGTAGCCGTTGCTGCCGGCGGCGCTGGCGGCGCCGGTGCCGATCTCGCGGAACAGCGGTTCGAAGATGACGAAGCGGTGGTAGATCGCGGTGATCAGCTCCTCGGCCTGGTAGAAGCCGGAGGTCTCGGTGGTGGCGGAGATCACTTCGCCATAGGCGAAGGGGCGCACCAGCGCGTAGCCGGCGGCGGCCAGGCGGTTTTCCGGCGTGGTGCCGGTGAAGCCGGGCCGGCCGGCGATCTGGTCGTGGGTGATGGTGTTGTTCAGGCGCTGGTAGTCGGAATGGCCTTGGGCGGCGGCGTCGATCTTGGCGTTGCGGACCAGCACGGACAGGCCGAGCTGACTACGCCGGTAGTTGATCCAGTTCATGCCGTCGAGCGCGGTGTTGCCGCTGAAGGCGGGCGCGCCCGGCTCCTGCGGCAGCGTGCTGGGGGCGGTGGGCGCGGGCGCGCTGGCGACACCGCCGCCGCCACCGCCGCAGGCGCCCAACAGCGCGGCCAGCAACACGGACGACAGCGCCATCGTCCCGCGCGAAACTGCGAAGTGCCAACGCCGCCGTAATGTCATGGTGAGCTCCTGTGGGTTCGGGCGGTATGCCGTGAGTCAAGTCGGACCCGCGAAAGGACAGTGTGGGCTTGCCCCGATTCTATGTCAATTTGCGCCGGCGTCGGGTTTCTCTTGCGTCAAACGAACAAGGCGGTGCGCCACGCCGCGTCCGGCGCACGGGTTAAAATGCTCGCCTTGGCAGCCTCGTTTGCCGTTTTTTGATTGCTTTCCAATTTGAAGCCTATCCTCCACGCGCGCCTGCAGCGCGCCAAGTTCGCCCTGCCCAGTATTGTCACCCTGATGTCGATCGCCTGCGGCTTCGGCAGCATGGTGGTCTCGGTCGACAACGCCGTCGTCGGCAACGCCGCCGACTACCGCCTGGCCGCCTTGCTGCTGGTGTTGGCCGGGGTGTTCGACGCGCTCGACGGCTATGTCGCCCGCGCCACCGGCACCAGCTCCGACTTCGGCCTGCAGCTCGACTCGATCGCCGACGTGATGAACTTCGGCTGCGCGCCGGCCCTGCTGCTGTATTGCTACGGCTTCGTCCAGTTGGGCGCGCACGAGCCGACCCTGCTGCGCCTGGGCGGCATGGCCAGCTTCTTCTTCGTCGCCTGCGGCGCCATGCGCCTGGCGCGCTTCAATGTGAACGTGGGGCGCACCGACCCGCGCTACTTCGTCGGCATTCCGATCACCGCCGGCGCCGCCTGCGTCGCCTCGGTGGTGGTGGCCTGGCCCGATCCGGCCGCCAGCATGCTGCACGGCGGCCTGCTGGTGTTGCTGCTGTTCGGCGTCGGCAGCCTGATGGTGTCGACGCTGCGTTTCCCCAGCTCGAAGCAGAAGAAGAGCGTGGCGCTGTTGCTGGTGTTGCTGCTGGCGGTAGGCCTGCTGGTCTGGCTGCAAAGCTACTTTTTCGTGCTGTTCTTCGCCCTCTACATCGCCGCCACGGCGGCGCTCAACCTGGCCTGGCATTTGGGCTGGCGCGGCATCGCGCCGCCCGAGGTCTACGACGAGCCTTAAGCTGCGCGCCGGCCGCTGCCGGCCGGCATGGCGTCGTGCGCGCCGCCGCGCGGCCGCGCCGTCGGCTCAGGCCACCTCGTGGCCGCGCGCCGCGCGCAGGATGTCGAACCACTGGTTGCGGCTGAGCGTGAAGCCGGTCGCCCGCACGGCGTCGGCGATCGCCTCGATGCGGCCGCTGCCGGTCAGCGGTAGCGGCCGGCAGGGCAGTTGCATGATCCAGGCGAAGACCACGCTGGCGAAGGGCTGCTGTAGTTCGTCGGCGATGGCCTGGATCACCGGCCGCAGGCGCGCGCCGGCGGCGTCGCCGCCGGCGAACAAACGGCCGCCGCCCAGCGGCGACCAGATCATCGGCGCCACGCCGGCGTCCTGCAAGCCATCGAAGGTTTCATCGAACAGCGGCGCCACCTGCAGCGGCGAGAACTCGACCTGGTTGGTGGCCAGCGGAATGCGCCGGTGCAGGCAGTCGAACTGGTGGCGGCTGAAGTTGGACACGCCGAAGTGGCGCACCTTGCCGTCCTGGCGCAAGCGGGTGAAGGTGGCGGCGATCTGCTCGAAGTCCATCAGCGGATCGGGCCGGTGGATCAGCAGCAGGTCGAGGTGGTCGCTGCCGAGCCGGCGCAGCGATTGCTCGACCGAGGCGGTGATGTGGGCATCGCTGGTGTCGTAGTGCTGGATGGCGTGCTCGGGGTGGCGCGGCGAGAGCAGCTTGATGCCGCATTTGCTGATCAGCTGCATGCGCGCGCGCAGCGACGGTTGCAGCGCCAGCGCCTCGCCGAACAGGGACTCGACGCCGTAGTCGCCGTAAATGTCGGCGTGGTCGAAGCTGCTCACGCCCAGTTCCAGGCACTGTTCCAGGAAGGCGACGCGCTGCGCCGCGCTCATGCCCCATTCGTTCATGCGCCACATGCCGGCGACGATGCGCGACAGTTCGGGGCCGCCCTTGCTGGTGGTCTGGGTCGGGCAGCGGGGGACGGCGGTGGCGGGCTGGGTCATGGTGGCTTTCTCGGGGCGACAACGGTGGATGCGGCGGGGGCCGCTTGGCTGCCGTCGATTATAGCGACGATTCCGACACGGCATCTGTAGTATTGTTACATCACCGTCCGCGCCGCTGCGATCCCCGGGCTGCGGGCAAGACCCAAGGGCACAAGCTAGGGTCAGACCCTAGGGTCTGACCCTGGAGTCTGCCGCTGGGGTTTGCTAGCGTCACCGGCACATTGCAGCGCCATCCGCGCAAAAAAAACCCGCGAAGCTCGCGGGTTTTTTGCTACAGCGGCAGGGCTTATTTCAGCCACAGGCGCATCGAGTCCCAGGCGCGGCCGAAGATCGAGGCCTGGGTGATCGGCTCGAGCGCGACCACCGGCAGTTCCAGCAGCGGCTTGCCGTCGACCATCATCTTCAGCGAGCCGACGCGGCTGTTCTCGGCCAGCGGCGCGACCAGCGGGCCCTTGCGCTCGAGCAGCGGCTTCATCTTGCCGGCGACGCCCTTCGGCACCGTCACCATGACGTCGTTGGCGAAGCCGATCTTGACGGTGCCCTTCGAGCCCTTCCAGATCTCCGGCGTGGCGATGGCCTGGCCCTTGGAGTACAGCTTGACCGTGTCGAAGTTCTGGAAGCCCCAGTTGAGCAGCTTCTGGCTTTCCTGCGTGCGCGCCTGGTCCGACGAGGTGCCCAGCACCACCGAGATCAGGCGCCGCTCGCTGGCGCCGTTGGGCCGGTGCGCCGAGGCGATCATGCAGTAGCCGGCGGCCTCCGTGTGGCCGGTCTTCATGCCGTCCACGGTCGGGTCCAGCCACAGCAGGCGGTTGCGGTTGGGCTGGGTGATCTTGTTGTAGGTGAAGCTCTTGACCGAGTCGATCTTGTAGAACTCGGGGTAGTCGAGGATCACGCGCTTGGCCAGCACCGACAAGTCCTGCGCCGTCGAATAGTTTTCCGGGCTGGGCAGGCCGTGCGGGTTGGCGAAGCGGGTGTTGGTCAGGCCCATGCGCTGGGCTTCGCGGTTCATCAGCACGACGAAGGCGGCCTCGTCGCCGGCGACGGCCTCGGCCAGGGCGACGGCGGCGTCGTTGCCCGACTGCACCATCAGGCCGTGCAGCAGGTCGTTGATCTTGACCGGGGTGGCCGGGTCGATGAACATCTTCGAGCTGCTGGCGTCGACCTTCCAGGCGCGGGTCGAGACGTTGACCATCTGGTTGATGTCGAGCTTCTTGTCGCGCAGGGCGGCGAAGGTGACGTAGGCCGTCATGATCTTGGTCAGCGAGGCCGGTTCGATGCGGGCGTTGGGGTCTTGCGAGGCGATGATCTGGCCGCTGGTGGCGTCGAGCAGCAGCCAGGACTTGGCGGCGATGGTCGGCGCCGGCAGGGTCTGCGCCACGGCGGCGGAGAGCATCAGCACACTGGTGGCCAGTGCCGCGATAAATTTTTTCATGGGAACTAGTCTGCGTAGTGGTAAAAAAGAACTGCGGCCGGCCGGAGTGTCCGGCCGGAAAAACAAGCCACATTATAGGGCTTGCTCGGCGGGCGCGGCGTCCCCTTGCCACAGCTGGCCTATCCAGCTCTTGATGTGCTGTAGCTTGCGGTGGAAGAAGTGGTCGGCGCCGGGGATGACGATCACCGGAATGTCCTGCGGCCGCGCCCAGTCGAGCACGTCCTTGAGCGGGATGGCCTCGTCGAGCTCGCCGTGGATCAGGATGCTGTCGGCCGGGATGTCGGCCATCGCCCACTTGCCGGCCGCGCTGCCCACCAGCACCAGGCGCTCGGCCGGCGCGCCGGCGGCGGCCATGCGCCGCGCCAGCTGCGACTGCACGAAGGTGCCGAAGGAAAAGCCCGACAGCGCCACCGGCAGGCCGGGATACCGCGCCCGCATGTGTTCGAGCAGCAGGGCCATGTCGTCGGTCTCGCCGAGGCCGTGGTCGTGCACGCCATCGGAGGCGCCGACGCCGCTGGAAGTTGATGCGCGCCGCCACGTAGCCGAGGCCGACGAAGGTGCGCGCCAGCGTCTGCGCCACCTTGTTGTCCATCGTGCCGCCGTACAGCGGATGCGGGTGGGCCACCAGCGCGATGCCGCGCGGCGCCTGTTGCGGATGGTCGAGCAGGCCTTCCATCAGGCCGGCGCCGCCGGCCAGGGTGAATTTTTCGGAGTTCTTGTTCATGTGGGCTGGGCGAATTAGAGTTTCAGGCGGTCCACCACCACGCCCTTGAGCAGGTGGCTGTCGACCATCTCGTCGATGTCGCTGGTGTCGACGTAGGTGTACCAGACGCCCTCGGGATAGACCACCAGCACCGGGCCGTCGTCGCAGCGGTCGAGGCAGCCGGCCTGGTTGATGCGCACCTTGCCGGGGCCGTTGATGTCGAGCTCCTTGCAGCGCTTCTTGGCGTGTTTCTGCGCCACCTCGGCGCCGTGCTCGCCGCAGCAGTTGCGGCCGTCGTCGCGCTGGTTCATGCAGAAGAACACGTGGCGCTGGAAGTAGGGGGTGTCGGCGCCTGGTTCGGCGGCGGTGTCTGGAGTGGTGCTCATGGCGCTCTCGAAAATGGTGTCAGGCGTAATGATACCCGTCTACGGCCGGTTCAGCTTGTGCGAGGGCAGCCACAGGAACCAGACGGCGCAGAAGGGCCACAGCAGCGAGAGGAACTGGGCGGCGCCGTTGAAGTTGAGGAACTTGCCCTGCACCCAGCTCTGCAGGGTGGCGACGAAGTAGGGGTTGGCCGGCGTGGTGTTGATCACCAGCAGGCCCAGCAGCAGGGTCAGCACGGCCAGCCGGCGCTGCGCGGCGTGCGGCGCGAAGGCCAGGCCGGCCAGCATGATGGCGCCGATCAGCAGGCCGCCCTGGGCGCCCGGGGTGACCCAGGCGAAGGCGTTCTCCGGCGAGAACAGCAGCGCCGTGGCCAGCGCCTTGACCACGATGGCCGAGGCGATCAGCGCCGCCACCAGGGCGCCGCGCGGCGCCGACCGGCGCAGCAGGCACAGCAGGGTGAGGCCGGCGCCGACCATGCCGCAGGCGGTGATGATGACTTCCCGACAGCCAGTACTGCTCGACGCTGAGCACGGTGTCGGGCCGCAGGTAGCTGGCCAGGTCGATCTCGGTGTCGAGCAGCAGCGACAGCCAGTCCGACAGGATGGGCAGCAGCTGGCCCAGGCCGAACAGGAAGTTCTGCGGATAGATCTGCGCCAGCGGCCACAGCGCCAGCAGCACCAGGCCCTGGCTGGCGTGCTGGGCGAACCAGCGCTGGCGCAGGTGGTACAGGCTGCTGCGGTCGAGCAGTTTGCGCACGCTGAGCGCGCCGATGGCGGCGCCGACGCAGCAGCCGGCGGCGTTGGTGTAGAAGTCGAGGTTGGACGAGACGCGGCTGGGCAGGTAGGTTTGCACGCCCTCCATCAGGCCCGACAGCAGCAGGCCGGCGGCGCTGGCCAGCGCGAACGCGGCCCAGCCCTTGACGCGCGGGTACAGCGCGTAGACCAGCAGGCTGCCCAGCGGGATGTAGCCGACCACGTTGGTGATGGCGTCGAACTTGGTCCAGTAGCGCGGCATGCTGATGTGTTCGAGGAAGATCAGCGGCGACAGGCCCTGGTTGTGCCAGCCCGAGAAGGGGAACCAACTGGCGTAGACGATCAACAGCACGTAGGACAACAGCGTCGCGCGCGCCACCGGCGAGGCGCGGCCGGCGGCGGGCGTGGCCGGCGTGGCCGGAGCGGCGGCGGGGGCCGGCATGTCGCTCATGGGCTTGGGCTCGCTGCTTGGCTCACGGCCTGGTCCACTACTTGGCGGCGGCCGGCAGTGTCGCCAGCCAGGTTAGCAGGTCGGCGCTGAGGGCGTCGCTGGCCTCGGCCAGGGCGCGCGCGCCGCCGCCGGCGTCGGCGCTGGCGGCCGGGCTGCTGCGGGCGAAGGTGCGCTGGTCGAGCAGCTGGTGGTTGCGGAAGGCCGAGGCGCGCAGGCGGATGCTGCCCTGGCTCTGGCTGGCGCTGCTGAAGGTCTGGGCGAACTCCTCGACCTCGACGCGCAGCAGCATGGCGCCGGCGGCGGCGTCGCTAGGCGCCAGCACCTTCACGCCGGCCTGGGCCACGCGCGCCTTCAGGCGCTGGGTGAGCAGCTGCAGCGGCGTGCCGCTCCAGTGGTTGTAGGCGTAGGGCCGGGTTTGCTGGGCGTCGGCGTAGAGCAGGCGGTAGTGCATGCGCTCGCTGTCGAGCGCGGCCGGGCCGCTGACGTCGGCCATCACCAGCGCGGCCGGCTTGGCGGCGGCGGCAGTGGTGCTGGCGGCGGCGGGCAGGGGGCCGAAGTCGTAGTTGGCCGGCGCCGGGCTCTTGCTGGCGCAGCCGGCCAGCGCGGCGGCGGCCAGCGCCAGGAGCAGCGCCGGCACGCGGTGCCGGCGGAACAGGGGGGATGGGCTCACGTTGGTCCTCATTTGGTCGGTGCCGAGAAGCCGGCTTCGCCCGGGCCGGGCGGCGTGCCCGGCGCGCCGAACAAGATGCTCTGCGGCCGTTCGTTCAGGTTGTTCATGGTGTTCTTCAGCGCCCGCATCGAGGCGCGCGTGTCCTCGGTGAGCGAGATCACGTGCGGCAGCGCGTCCAGCTCGACGCCGTTGCCGACCGCCTCGAGCGACAGGCCGACCCGTTCGACGGTGCCGCTGATGCGTTCGATCGGCCCGTTCGGCGCCTGCAGGTTGCGGGTCAAGCGGGTGGCGTCGGCGGCCAGCGCCGACACCGACTGCAGCGTGCCCTGCGCCTGGTCGGCCAGCGCCGGCAGGCGGGCGATCACCGGCTCGAGCTGCTGCGGCAGGGCGCGGTAGGCGTTGGCGGTGGCGCTGACGTCGGCGAAGGCGCCCAGGATGACCTTTTGGTTGGCCGGGCTGAGCAGCTCGTTGAGCCGGGTGGCGGCCTCCTCGCTCTGCGCCAGGATGCGCTTGCCGCGCTTCTCCAACTGGTCGAACAGGCCGGGGCGCAGCGGGATGCGGCTCGGGTTGGTGCTGTTGGTGGCCAGCCGGGGCGAGCCGGTGGCCTCGTCGTCGAGCTGGATGAAGGCGATGCCGGTGACGCCCTGGTAGCCCAGCGTGGCGAAGGTGCTGCGGGTGATCGGCGTGTCCGGGTCGATGTTCAGGCTGACCAGGATCTGGCCGGTGACCTTGGGGTCGAAGTCGATGTCGGACACCCTGCCGACGTCGAGGCCGCGGTAGCGCACCGCCGCCTGCGGGTTCAGCCCCGGCACCGGCTGGGTGGTGGCCAGCATGTAGGGCACGCGCTCGACGCGGTCGCGGTTGAACCATAGGCCGAACAGCACGGCGGCGATCAGCAGGGTGATCGTGAAGAAGCCCGTCATGAGGGCGTGGGATCGGTTTTCCATCAGTGCTCCGGTTGGCTGGCCGGCGGCGCCGCAGTCGCGGGCGCCTCCAGCGCTTCCAGCGCCCGCTTGCCGCGGTCGCCGAGGAAGAATTGTTTGATAAACGGATGGTCGATGCGCAGCAGCTCCTGCGTCGGGCCGATGGCGATGACGTGCTTCTCGGCCAGCACGGCGATGCGCGTCGACAGGGCGAACAGGGTGTCGAGGTCGTGGGTGACCATCACCACCGTCAGGCCGAGCTCGCGGTGCAGCGAGCGGATCAGCGCGACGAAGCTTTCCGACAGGTCGGGGTCGAGGCCGGCGGTGGGCTCGTCGAGGAACAGCAGTTTCGGCTCGAGCGCCAGGGCGCGCGCCAGCGCGACCCGCTTGATCATGCCGCCGGACAGGTCGGACGGCATCTTGCCGGCGTGCTCGGGGCCGAGGCCGACCATGTTCATCTTCAGCAGCACGGCGTCGCGGATCAGCTCCTCGGGCAGCGCGCGCAGCTCGCGCATCGGCTGGGCGACGTTGTCGAACACGGTCAGCGCCGAATACAGCGCGCCCTGCTGGAACAGCATGCCCCAGTGGTTGCGCAGCTGCTGCAGGTGCTCGCCGCTGGCCTCGCTGATGTCCTCGCCGAACACCCGCACGCAGCCGCGCGCCGGATGCTCCAGGCCCAGCATCTGGCGCAGCAGCACGGTCTTGCCGGTGCCCGAGCCGCCGACGATGGAGAGGATCTCGCCGCGCTGGATCGCCAGGTTCAGGTCCTGGTGCACCACCGTGCGGCCGAACTTGGTCCACAGGCCGGTGATCTCGACCACCGGCACGCTGCCGTCCAGGGTCAGCTTGCCGCTGTTCTCGGCGCCGCAGGAGGAGCTTGTCGTTTCGCTCATCGGAACCCCACGCCGTTGAAGACGATGGCGAACACGGCGTCGGCCAGGATCACCACGGTGATCGCGGTGACCACCGAGGTGGTGGTGCCGTGGCCCAGGCTTTCGGTGTTGGGCTTGATGCGCAGGCCGAAGTGGCAGGACACCAGCGCGATCAGCACGCCGAACACGGCGCCCTTGCCCAGGCCGATCATGTAGTTCGCCAGCGGCACGGCGTCCGGCAGCTTTTGGATGAAGTAGCGGCTCGACAGGTTCAATTCGATCTTGGCCGAGACCATGCCGCCGATCAGCGCCATGGCGTCGGTCCAGATCACCAGCAGCGGCATCGAAATGGCCAGCGCGAGCACCTTCGGCATGATCAGGCGGAAGCCGTGCGAGATGCCCATCACCAGCATGGCGTCGAGCTCCTCGGTGACCCGCATCACGCCCAGTTGCGCGGTGATCGAGGAGCCGGAGCGGCCGGCCACCAGGATCGCCGCCAACAGCGGCCCCAGTTCGCGGATGATGCTCATGCCGAGCAGGTTGACCAGGTACATGTCGCCGCCGAAGTTGCGCAGCTGCTGGGCCGACAGGTAGGACAGCACCACGCCGATCAAAAAACCGACCAGCGCGGTGATGCCCAGCGCCTGGAAGCCGGCGTGGTAGATGTTGGCCGAGATCTCGCGCCAGGGGCCGCGCAGCGGCCGCCGCGCGAAGCGCGCCAGATCCTGCACCACCTGGCCGACCAGCGAAATGACGTCGCGCAGGTGCTGGAAGAAGGCCAGCATGGCGAAGCCGAGCACCATCACCGAGGTCAGGCGCTGCTTGCGCGGCTGCGCCAGTTCCAGCGTGCCGGTGCTTTCCAGCCGCTTCGAAGAACTCCTCCTGCGCCGGCGCCAGGCGCAGCGCGGCGGGACGGGTCTTGCCCCAGGCGTTCCAGAAGACTTGGGCGCCGATGTGGTCCATGCTGTCGATCGCCGACAAGTCCCACTGCACCTTGCCGTTGCCCTTGAAGGGCGCCAGCAGCTTGGCGATGCCGCGCATGGCGCCGCCCTGCGCCAGCGCGTGCACCTGCCAGGTGCCGGCGGCGACGACGGATGGTTCCCCGGCGGCGCCTGGGGTGACTGTGAGGGTAGGCTCTTGGGCTAGTGGCATGGCGTCAGTTTAAGGGAGTTTCGCCGCCACGGCTACCGCTATACCGAGCGGCCGCCGCGCCCGGCCGCCGCCGGGGTGCCCCGCGGGCCGCCCCTTAGGCTGCCAGATGGCGCGCCTGGCGCTGCGGCGCGGCCGTCTCGCCGCGCGCGGCGGGAGTGGGGATGTGGACGCTCTTGACCTTCGAGCCGGACTCGTTGCGGCCGGCGTAGTCGCTGGCCAGCAGCTGCTCGGCGGCCTGTTTGTCCATGCCGGCCACCTGCAGCCAGCGCGCCACCAGCGCCGCCAGGCGGTCGAGCGCGATGCGGTGGGTGGCGTCGGTGTTCGCGTATAGCCAATCGGAGAAGGCCATGAAGTTCTCGAACGGCGTCTCGCCCAGCAGCACCGGCACGGTGTGGACGAAGCGGCCGGAGTTGGCCACCAGGTCCCAATAACGGGCGAAGCGCACCAGCCGCTGCATGGTGGGGAAGTCGACGTCCTTGTTGGCCAGGATGGTGTAGGGCGCGTAGGGTTCGAACACCAGGCCGAAGGCCTCGGTGTGGCGGATGATCGGCGTGCCGCGCAGGCGCTTGAGGATGCCGAACTGGATCTCGTGCGGCTTCAGCGCCACCAACTGGTTGAAACCACGGGCGAAGCTCTCCACCGTCTCGCCGGGCAGGCCGGCGATCAGGTCGACGTGCATGTGGGCATGCGAGTGCTCGGTGAGCCAGCGGATGTTGTCGGCCGCCTTCTGGTTGTCCTGGCGCCGGCTGACCAGGGTCTGCACCTCCGGGTTGAAACTTTGGATGCCGATCTCGAACTGCAGCGCCCCCGGCGGGAACTTGCTGATGCCCTCCTTCAGTGCGTCCGGCAGGTGGTCGGGCACCAGCTCGAAGTGGGCGTAGACCGGATCGTCCGGGTTGGCCTCCAGCTTATCGAGGAAGAACTGCATGATCTTCAGGCTGGTCTTGATGTTCAGGTTGAAGGTGCGGTCGACGAACTTGAACAGCCGCGCGCCGCGCGCGTGCAGCGACTCCATCTCAGCCAGGAAGCTCTCCAGCGCGAAGGGCCAGGCCGTCTTGTCCAGCGCCGACAGGCAGAACTCGCACTTGAACGGGCAGCCGCGCGAGGCCTCGACGTAGATGGTGCGGTTCTTGATGTCGTCGTCGCTATATAGAGAGTAGGGCAGTTTGATCTCGGCCATCGGCGGCTGCACGCCGGCGTGGATCTTCATCAGCGGCTTGGGGCCGTTGAGGATCTCGCCGCACAGCTTGGGGAAGCTGACGTCGCCCCAGCCGGTGATCAAATAGTCGGCCAGCTGGACGATCTGCTGTTCGCCCGGCTCGTGCGACACCTCCGGCCCGCCCAGCACCACCACCACCTGCGGCGCCACACGCTTGAGCATGGCGACGACCTTGGTGGTTTCTTCCACGTTCCATATATACACACCGAAACCGACAATGCGCGGCTGGTGCGCCAGGATGCGTTCGACGATCTCGGTGGTCTTCGCACCGATGACGAACTCCTGCAGCTTGGTCTGCTCTTGCAGCGGCCCCATATTGGCTAACAGATAGCGCAAGCCCAGCGAAGCATGGGTATAACGGGCGTTGAGGGTGGAGAGCAGGATGGTCATGACAAGCTTTTAGATCGGGGAAACAGCTATTTTACGCTGCCGCGCCGCTTTCTCCCGGATTGCCCTTGCCAGCCCGGGAGGGCTTTGTTATAGTTCGCCTCCCCGCAAAACGGAGCGCGCAAAACAGCGTGGCGCAGAGTGAAGCGGGGAAAGTAGGGGGTTGACGAAATGGCCGAAACGCTGCATACTCTTCCTTCTTCGCAACTGACAAACAAAACGCTTTGTCAAGGGTTGAAAGCCCGGTTGCAGGCAGTACCGAATAAAGTTCTTTAACAATTAACAGTCGATAAGTGTGGATGTTTGATGAAAGTGCAGCGGCTTCTTCGGAAGTCGTCGACTTAAAATATCAAATGTTCACAAGAAGTAATGAAATAGGACGCTTCGCAAGAAGTGGCCTGTCAGTATTTTGAGTGAGCGACCCCTTAGCAATAAGGGTGACACGAAAGTGTCAAAGTAACAGAGATTAAACTGAAGAGTTTGATCCTGGCTCAGATTGAACGCTGGCGGCATGCCTTACACATGCAAGTCGAACGGCAGCGCGGGGCAACCTGGCGGCGAGTGGCGAACGGGTGAGTAATATATCGGAACGTACCCTGGAGTGGGGGATAACGTAGCGAAAGTTACGCTAATACCGCATACGATCTAAGGATGAAAGTGGGGGATTCGCAAGAACCTCATGCTCCTGGAGCGGCCGATATCTGATTAGCTAGTTGGTGGGGTAAAGGCCTACCAAGGCATCGATCAGTAGCTGGTCTGAGAGGACGACCAGCCACACTGGAACTGAGACACGGTCCAGACTCCTACGGGAGGCAGCAGTGGGGAATTTTGGACAATGGGCGAAAGCCTGATCCAGCAATGCCGCGTGAGTGAAGAAGGCCTTCGGGTTGTAAAGCTCTTTTGTCAGGGAAGAAACGGTGGGTTCTAATACAGCCTGCTAATGACGGTACCTGAAGAATAAGCACCGGCTAACTACGTGCCAGCAGCCGCGGTAATACGTAGGGTGCAAGCGTTAATCGGAATTACTGGGCGTAAAGCGTGCGCAGGCGGTTTTGTAAGTCTGTCGTGAAATCCCCGGGCTCAACCTGGGAATGGCGATGGAGACTGCAAGGCTAGAGTTTGGCAGAGGGGGGTAGAATTCCACGTGTAGCAGTGAAATGCGTAGATATGTGGAGGAACACCGATGGCGAAGGCAGCCCCCTGGGTCAAGACTGACGCTCATGCACGAAAGCGTGGGGAGCAAACAGGATTAGATACCCTGGTAGTCCACGCCCTAAACGATGTCTACTAGTTGTCGGGTCTTAATTGACTTGGTAACGCAGCTAACGCGTGAAGTAGACCGCCTGGGGAGTACGGTCGCAAGATTAAAACTCAAAGGAATTGACGGGGCCCCGCACAAGCGGTGGATGATGTGGATTAATTCGATGCAACGCGAAAAACCTTACCTACCCTTGACATGGCTGGAATCCTTGAGAGATCAGGGAGTGCTCGAAAGAGAACCAGTACACAGGTGCTGCATGGCTGTCGTCAGCTCGTGTCGTGAGATGTTGGGTTAAGTCCCGCAACGAGCGCAACCCTTGTCATTAGTTGCTACGAAAGGGCACTCTAATGAGACTGCCGGTGACAAACCGGAGGAAGGTGGGGATGACGTCAAGTCCTCATGGCCCTTATGGGTAGGGCTTCACACGTCATACAATGGTACATACAGAGCGCCGCCAACCCGCGAGGGGGAGCTAATCGCAGAAAGTGTATCGTAGTCCGGATTGTAGTCTGCAACTCGACTGCATGAAGTTGGAATCGCTAGTAATCGCGGATCAGCATGTCGCGGTGAATACGTTCCCGGGTCTTGTACACACCGCCCGTCACACCATGGGAGCGGGTTTTACCAGAAGTAGGTAGCTTAACCGCAAGGAGGGCGCTTACCACGGTAGGATTCGTGACTGGGGTGAAGTCGTAACAAGGTAGCCGTATCGGAAGGTGCGGCTGGATCACCTCCTTTCTAGAGTATGCACGGGGTTAGCAATAATCCACATCATCAAGCATTCACACTTATCGACTGTCAATTAAGAAGAACAGCATTTGGGGCTGTAGCTCAGCTGGTTAGAGCACCGTGTTGATAACGCGGGGGTCGTTGGTTCGAGTCCAACCAGCCCTACCAGGATTACCCCGGGGATTAGCTCAGCTGGGAGAGCACCTGCTTTGCAAGCAGGGGGTCGTCGGTTCGATCCCGTCATCCTCCACCAAAAAGTTCAAACGTAAGCCCTGCCCTAGCGGCAAGCGCGGTTTAGGTTTGGTCTTTTAGAGATTAAATGTTGTTTCGTTCTTTAAAAATTTGGAAGAAGTAAAAGTAAAGATTATTTATTAATCGCATCGATCGGAAGGTTGATGTGATGGGTAATGATTGTATGTATCAACAAACATAGCAACATGTAGTTTCTTATTCCTATGACCGCTCCTTGTTTAGTCGCAGGGGCTAACGTTATAGGGACAAGCGAATAAGTGCACATGGTGGATGCCTTGGCGATTACAGGCGATGAAGGACGTAGTAGCTTGCGATAAGCTGCGGGGAGCGAGCAAACACGCTTTGATCCGCAGATTTCCGAATGGGGAAACCCGGCCTTTTAGGTCATTGCATACTGAATACATAGGTATGCAAAGCGAACGCGGCGAACTGAAACATCTAAGTAGCTGCAGGAAAAGAAATCAACCGAGATTCCCAAAGTAGTGGCGAGCGAAATGGGATGAGCCTGCACGTTTTAGCATGACGCATAGAAGAATCCTCTGGAAATAGGAACCGTAGCGGGTGATAGTCCCGTATTCGAAATGCGATGTGTGGAACTAAGCGTGCGACAAGTAGGGCGGGACACGAGAAATCCTGTCTGAATATGGGGGGACCATCCTCCAAGGCTAAATACTCGTAATCGACCGATAGTGAACCAGTACCGTGAGGGAAAGGCGAAAAGAACCCCGGAAGGGGAGTGAAATAGATCCTGAAACCGTGTGCATACAAACAGTAGGAGCGGACTTGTTCCGTGACTGCGTACCTTTTGTATAATGGGTCAGCGACTTACATTCAGTGGCAAGGTTAACCATATAGGGAAGCCGTAGAGAAATCGAGTCCGAATAGGGCGTTCAGTCGCTGGGTGTAGACCCGAAACCAAGTGATCTACTCATGGCCAGGATGAAGGTGCGGTAACACGCACTGGAGGTCCGAACCCACTAATGTTGAAAAATTAGGGGATGAGCTGTGGGTAGGGGTGAAAGGCTAAACAAACTTGGAAATAGCTGGTTCTCTCCGAAAACTATTTAGGTAGTGCCTCAAGTATCACCATCGGGGGTAGAGCACTGTTATGGCTAGGGGGTCATCGCGACTTACCAAACCATTGCAAACTCCGAATACCGATGAGTGCGAGCTTGGGAGACAGACGTCGGGTGCTAACGTCCGGCGTCAAGAGGGAAACAACCCAGACCGCCAGCTAAGGTCCCAAAGATTGGCTAAGTGGAAAACGAAGTGGGAAGGCTAAAACAGTCAGGATGTTGGCTTAGAAGCAGCCATCATTTAAAGAAAGCGTAATAGCTCACTGATCGAGTCGTCCTGCGCGGAAGATGTAACGGGGCTAAGCCAGTCACCGAAGCTGCGGATATTTTTTCTGTGATTTATCACGGGATCGATATGGTAGGAGAGCGTTCTGTAAGCCTGCGAAGGTGTCTTGTAAAGGATGCTGGAGGTATCAGAAGTGCGAATGCTGACATGAGTAGCGATAATGGGGGTGAAAAGCCCCCACGCCGTAAGCCCAAGGTTTCCTGTTCAACGTTCATCGGAGCAGGGTGAGTCGGCCCCTAAGGCGAGGCAGAGATGCGTAGCTGATGGGAAGCAGGTTAATATTCCTGCACCGTCGTATGATGCGATGGGGGGACGGATCGCGGAAGGTTGTCTGCCTGTTGGAATAGGCAGTTTCTGGTTCATAGAAGGCGCTTAGGCAAATCCGGGCGCGGAATTCAAGGGACTGGGACGAGCGAATTTATTCGTGAAGCAATCGGAAGTGGTTCCAAGAAAAGCCTCTAAGCTTCAGTCATACGAGACCGTACCGCAAACCGACACAGGTGGGCGAGATGAGTATTCTAAGGCGCTTGAGAGAACTCGGGAGAAGGAACTCGGCAAATTGGTACCGTAACTTCGGGAAAAGGTACGCCCTTGTAGCTTGACCACTTTACTGTGGAAGGGTGAACGGGTTGCAATAAACTGGTGGCTGCGACTGTTTAATAAAAACACAGCACTCTGCAAACACGAAAGTGGACGTATAGGGTGTGACGCCTGCCCGGTGCTGGAAGATTAAATGATGGGGTGCAAGCTCTTGATTGAAGTCCCAGTAAACGGCGGCCGTAACTATAACGGTCCTAAGGTAGCGAAATTCCTTGTCGGGTAAGTTCCGACCTGCACGAATGGCGTAACGATGGCCACACTGTCTCCTCCCGAGACTCAGCGAAGTTGAAATGTTTGTGATGATGCAATCTACCCGCGGCTAGACGGAAAGACCCCATGAACCTTTACTGTAGCTTTGCATTGGACTTTGAACCAATCTGTGTAGGATAGGTGGGAGGCTTTGAAGCGGGGACGCCAGTCTTCGTGGAGCCAACCTTGAAATACCACCCTGGTTTGTTTGAGGTTCTAACCTTGGTCCGTTATCCGGATCGGGGACAGTGCATGGTAGGCAGTTTGACTGGGGCGGTCTCCTCCTAAAGTGTAACGGAGGAGTTCGAAGGTACGCTAGATACGGTCGGACATCGTGTTGATAGTGCAATGGCATAAGCGTGCTTAACTGCGAGACTGACAAGTCGAGCAGGTACGAAAGTAGGACATAGTGATCCGGTGGTTCTGTATGGAAGGGCCATCGCTCAACGGATAAAAGGTACTCTGGGGATAACAGGCTGATTCCTCCCAAGAGTTCATATCGACGGGGGAGTTTGGCACCTCGATGTCGGCTCATCACATCCTGGGGCTGTAGCCGGTCCCAAGGGTATGGCTGTTCGCCATTTAAAGTGGTACGTGAGCTGGGTTTAAAACGTCGTGAGACAGTTTGGTCCCTATCTGCCGTGGGCGTTGGAAATTTGAAGGGGGCTGCTCCTAGTACGAGAGGACCGGAGTGGACAGACCTCTGGTGTACCGGTTGTCACGCCAGTGGCATTGCCGGGTAGCTAAGTCTGGAAGAGATAACCGCTGAAAGCATCTAAGCGGGAAACTTGCCTTGAGATGAGATTTCCCAGAGCCTTGAGCTCTTTGAAGGGTCGTTCGAGACCAGGACGTTGATAGGCTGGGTGTGGAAGTGCAGTAATGCATTAAGCTAACCAGTACTAATTGCCCGTACGGCTTGTCCCTATAACCTTAGCAGGTTGTAAGAATAAGAACTACGTGTCGCCTGAGTGTTGATACATCGTTCATTACCCCTGATCTTTACTTTGAATAAACGGTATAAATCGTTTATAATGCTTCTTCCAGATTCAAGTGCCGCTGTCCAATTGGAAGCGAACACTGTACAAGTCAATGCCTGATGACCATAGCAAGTTGGTACCACCCCTTCCCATCCCGAACAGGACCGTGAAACAACTCTGCGCCGATGATAGTGCTGCAACCAGTGTGAAAGTAGGTTATCGTCAGGCTAGTTATACTAAAAACCCCAACCGGTGATCTGGTTGGGGTTTTTTACGTCTGGAGCTTTTAACGGGGCGATGCTGATCGCTGATGCTGCGCCAGGCGTCTGCCGGCATGATGGAAGCGTTATCGTCACGGTGAAAGCGCCGATCGCGTCCCGCCTCCGGGGGCGCAGAGTCTGCCGGCTCCTAGTGTCGGCGTGGGTCTTCCGAACGTGGTGAACTCCGTCGCCTTGATGGCATCTCTGAGCTTGGGCGCGAGTACGCCGGGTCGTCAAACCAGTAGCCGGCTGCTGTGCATGTATCTTTACTGGACGCTAGGGGCGTGGCCCCGCCCAACATGGGCGTCTGCGCATGCGGATAAAGCGAAGAGGGAGTGTCGAGAGCGCCACTTGCGCGCGACCTTGGGCAGCGCGCAAGTGGGGAGGTGTTAGAGCAGGTTCGAGCACCTTGAGCATTACCAGCAGAATAAGCACAGGCGAAACATAGCGCAGCAGGAAGAAGACCAGGCGGGAGGTCGACTCGTTCAGCAGCGTGCCGTTGTTGGACAGCGCCGAGGTAAATTGCTCGCGCCCCCATACCCAGCCGACAAACACCGCGAGCAAGATGCCGCCGGCTGGCATGATGATGTTCGATGAAACGAAGTCGAAAAGATCAAACATATTGAGGCCAAATATTTTGAAGCCTGCCAGCAGGCTATTGGTCAGTGCGCAGCTGGAACCGAGCACCATCAAACTGACAATCGTCAGCACGGTTGCGCGGCGCCGTGTGATGCCCAGTCGCTCGTGCAGAATCACCACCGGCACTTCCATCAACGACAGCATTGCTCCCGTCGCTGCCACGGCTGCCAACACGAAGAAAATAACCATCAGCACCTGCCCCATCGGAATCTGCGAGAAGACCGCCGGAATCGTAATGAAGACCAGCGCCGGACCGGCCGCCGGCGCGAAACCGAAGGTGAACACCGCAGGAAAGATGGCGATACCCGCAAGCATAGACACGCACAGATCCGCCGCCATCACGCGCACCGTCGTCAGCGGGATATTTTGATCGTCGCGGAAATAGCTGCCGTAGGTCATCATCGTCCCCATTCCGAGCGACAGCTTGAAGAAGGCTAGACCCATCGCAGTCAACACGACCGTGGCCGTGATTTTGCTGAAGTCGGGGCGGAACAGGAAGGCCAGGCCTTCGGCCGCCTTATCCAGCGACAGGCTGACCGCGCAAAGCAACAGCAGCAATAGGAACAGCAAAGGCATCAGTTTTTTCGCCAAACCCTCGATTCCCTTTGTCACGCCCATCAGTAGGATGCCGCCAATGAACATCAGCACGCCCCATTGCCACAGCAGCGACTGCACCGGATCGGCGATCAGCTTGCTGAATGCCGCCTCGGTCACCTGGCGGTCGCTACTGAGAATGGAGCCGCCAATGGCCTTGACCACATAGGCAAAGACCCATGCCACCACTTCAGAATAGAAGGACAGGATCAGAAAAGACGCCAACATGCCCGCCACCCCGACCAGCCACCATGGCTGCCCCTTGGGGCTGAGCTTCTGCAACGCGGTGATGGGATTGGCTTTGGCACGCCGTCCCATAGTGATCTCCGCAATCATGACCGGCAAGCCGATGACCAGGGTGGCCAGCAGGTAGACCAGCAGAAAGCCGGCACCGCCGTTGGCGCCTGTCAAGTAAGGGAACTTCCAGATGTTGCCGAGCCCTACCGCTGAACCCAGCGTCGCCGCGAGTACGCCGAAGCTGGAACTAAAGCCGCCGCGCTTGATTGTATTGTTGCTGCCGTGCCCCATTGCACCTCTCCTGATTGACCTGCCATATACGGCAAAAGGTCGCGATTGTAGCAGTAAGGCAGGTTTGAGAAAAAAGCCTTGCAGATGGGAAGTGCCTTTGTTATAGTTCGCCTCCCCGCAGAACGGAGCGCGCAAAACAGCGTGGCGCAGAGTGAAGCGGGAAAAGTAGGGGTTGACGAAATGGCCGAAACGCTGCATACTCTTCCTTCTTCGCAACTGACAAACAAAACGCTTTGTCACCAAGTTGCAGGCAGTACCGAATAAAGTTCTTTAACAATTAACAGTCGATAAGTGTGGATGTTTGATGAAAGTGCAGCGGCTTCTTCGGAAGCCGTCAACTTAAAATATCAAATGTTCACAAGAAGTAATGAAATAGGACGCTTCGCAAGAAGTGGCCTGTCAGTATTTTGAGTGAGCGACCCCTTAGCAATAAGGGTGGCACGAAAGTGTCAAAGTAACAGAGATTAAACTGAAGAGTTTGATCCTGGCTCAGATTGAACGCTGGCGGCATGCCTTACACATGCAAGTCGAACGGCAGCGCGGGGCAACCTGGCGGCGAGTGGCGAACGGGTGAGTAATATATCGGAACGTACCCTGGAGTGGGGGATAACGTAGCGAAAGTTACGCTAATACCGCATACGATCTAAGGATGAAAGTGGGGGATCGCAAGACCTCATGCTCCTGGAGCGGCCGATATCTGATTAGCTAGTTGGTGGGGTAAAGGCCTACCAAGGCATCGATCAGTAGCTGGTCTGAGAGGACGACCAGCCACACTGGAACTGAGACACGGTCCAGACTCCTACGGGAGGCAGCAGTGGGGAATTTTGGACAATGGGCGAAAGCCTGATCCAGCAATGCCGCGTGAGTGAAGAAGGCCTTCGGGTTGTAAAGCTCTTTTGTCAGGGAAGAAACGGTGGGTTCTAATACAGCCTGCTAATGACGGTACCTGAAGAATAAGCACCGGCTAACTACGTGCCAGCAGCCGCGGTAATACGTAGGGTGCAAGCGTTAATCGGAATTACTGGGCGTAAAGCGTGCGCAGGCGGTTTTGTAAGTCTGTCGTGAAATCCCCGGGCTCAACCTGGGAATGGCGATGGAGACTGCAAGGCTAGAGTTTGGCAGAGGGGGGTAGAATTCCACGTGTAGCAGTGAAATGCGTAGATATGTGGAGGAACACCGATGGCGAAGGCAGCCCCCTGGGTCAAGACTGACGCTCATGCACGAAAGCGTGGGGAGCAAACAGGATTAGATACCCTGGTAGTCCACGCCCTAAACGATGTCTACTAGTTGTCGGGTCTTAATTGACTTGGTAACGCAGCTAACGCGTGAAGTAGACCGCCTGGGGAGTACGGTCGCAAGATTAAAACTCAAAGGAATTGACGGGGCCCGCACAAGCGGTGGATGATGTGGATTAATTCGATGCAACGCGAAAAACCTTACCTACCCTTGACATGGCTGGAATCCCCGAGAGATCGGGGAGTGCTCGAAAGAGAACCAGTACACAGGTGCTGCATGGCTGTCGTCAGCTCGTGTCGTGAGATGTTGGGTTAAGTCCCGCAACGAGCGCAACCCTTGTCATTAGTTGCTACGAAAGGGCACTCTAATGAGACTGCCGGTGACAAACCGGAGGAAGGTGGGGATGACGTCAAGTCCTCATGGCCCTTATGGGTAGGGCTTCACACGTCATACAATGGTACATACAGAGCGCCGCCAACCCGCGAGGGGGAGCTAATCGCAGAAAGTGTATCGTAGTCCGGATTGTAGTCTGCAACTCGACTGCATGAAGTTGGAATCGCTAGTAATCGCGGATCAGCATGTCGCGGTGAATACGTTCCCGGGTCTTGTACACACCGCCCGTCACACCATGGGAGCGGGTTTTACCAGAAGTAGGTAGCTTAACCGCAAGGAGGGCGCTTACCACGGTAGGATTCGTGACTGGGGTGAAGTCGTAACAAGGTAGCCGTATCGGAAGGTGCGGCTGGATCACCTCCTTTCTAGAGTATGCACAGAATCAGCAATGGTTCACATCATCAAGCATTCACACTTATCGACTGTCAATTAAGAAGAACAGCATTTGGGGCTGTAGCTCAGCTGGTTAGAGCACCGTGTTGATAACGCGGGGGTCGTTGGTTCGAGTCCAACCAGCCCTACCAGTATTACCCCGGGGGGATTAGCTCAGCTGGGAGAGCACCTGCTTTGCAAGCAGGGGGTCGTCGGTTCGATCCCGTCATCCTCCACCAAAAAGTTCAAACGTAAGTCTGCCCTAACGGAAAGCGCCGGATTTAGGTTTGGTCTTTTAGAGATTAAATGCTGTTTCGTTCTTTAAAAATTTGGAAGAAGTAAAAGTAAAGATTATTTATTAATCGTTTGCGTCGGAAGACGTGAATGATGGGTAATGATTGTATGTATCAACAAACATAGCAACATGTAGTTTCTTATTCCTATAAACGCTCCTTGTTTAGTCGCAGGGGCTAACGTTATAGGGACAAGCGAATAAGTGCACATGGTGGATGCCTTGGCGATTACAGGCGATGAAGGACGTAGTAGCTTGCGATAAGCTGCGGGGAGCGAGCAAACACGCTTTGATCCGCAGATTTCCGAATGGGGAAACCCGGCCTTTTAGGTCATTGCATACTGAATACATAGGTATGCAAAGCGAACGCGGCGAACTGAAACATCTAAGTAGCTGCAGGAAAAGAAATCAACCGAGATTCCCAAAGTAGTGGCGAGCGAAATGGGATGAGCCTGCACGTTTTAGCATGACGCATAGAAGAATCCTCTGGAAATAGGAACCGTAGCGGGTGATAGTCCCGTATTCGAAATGCGATGTGTGGAACTAAGCGTGCGACAAGTAGGGCGGGACACGAGAAATCCTGTCTGAATATGGGGGGACCATCCTCCAAGGCTAAATACTCGTAATCGACCGATAGTGAACCAGTACCGTGAGGGAAAGGCGAAAAGAACCCCGGAAGGGGAGTGAAATAGATCCTGAAACCGTGTGCATACAAACAGTAGGAGCGGACTTGTTCCGTGACTGCGTACCTTTTGTATAATGGGTCAGCGACTTACATTCAGTGGCAAGGTTAACCGATTAGGGAAGCCGTAGAGAAATCGAGTCCGAATAGGGCGTTCAGTCGCTGGGTGTAGACCCGAAACCAAGTGATCTACTCATGGCCAGGATGAAGGTGCGGTAACACGCACTGGAGGTCCGAACCCACTAATGTTGAAAAATTAGGGGATGAGCTGTGGGTAGGGGTGAAAGGCTAAACAAACTTGGAAATAGCTGGTTCTCTCCGAAAACTATTTAGGTAGTGCCTCAAGTATCACCATCGGGGGTAGAGCACTGTTATGGCTAGGGGGTCATCGCGACTTACCAAACCATTGCAAACTCCGAATACCGATGAGTGCGAGCTTGGGAGACAGACGTCGGGTGCTAACGTCCGGCGTCAAGAGGGAAACAACCCAGGCCGCCAGCTAAGGTCCCAAAGATTGGCTAAGTGGAAAACGAAGTGGGAAGGCTAAAACAGTCAGGATGTTGGCTTAGAAGCAGCCATCATTTAAAAGAAAGCGTAATAGCTCACTGATCGAGTTGTCCTGCGCGGAAGATGTAACGGGGCTAAGCCAGTCACCGAAGCTGCGGATATGCGTAAGCATATGGTAGGAGAGCGTTCTGTAAGCCTGCGAAGGTGTCTTGTAAAGGATGCTGGAGGTATCAGAAGTGCGAATGCTGACATGAGTAGCGATAATGGGGGTGAAAAGCCCCCACGCCGTAAGCCCAAGGTTTCCTGTTCAACGTTCATCGGAGCAGGGTGAGTCGGCCCCTAAGGCGAGGCAGAGATGCGTAGCTGATGGGAAGCAGGTTAATATTCCTGCACCGTCGTATGATGCGATGGGGGGACGGATCGCGGAAGGTTGTCTGCCTGTTGGAATAGGCAGTTTCTGGTTCATAGAAGGCGCTTAGGCAAATCCGGGCGCGGAATTCAAGGGACTGGGACGAGTGAATTTATTCATGAAGCAATCGGAAGTGGTTCCAAGAACAGCCTCTAAGCTTCAGTCATACGAGACCGTACCGCAAACCGACACAGGTGGGCGAGATGAGTATTCTAAGGCGCTTGGAGAACTCGGGAGAAGGGCTTTGGCAATTGGTACCGTAACTTCGGGAAAAGGTACGCCCTTGTAGTTTGATCACTTTACTGTGGAAGGATCGAATGGGTTGCAATAAACTGGTGGCTGCGACTGTTTAATAAAAACACAGCACTCTGCAAACACGAAAGTGGACGTATAGGGTGTGACGCCTGCCCGGTGCTGGAAGATTAAATGATGGGGTGCAAGCTCTTGGTTGAAGTCCCAGTAAACGGCGGCCGTAACTATAACGGTCCTAAGGTAGCGAAATTCCTGTCGGGTAAGTTCCGACCTGCACGAATGGCGTACGATGGCCACACTGTCTCTCCGAGACTCAGCGAAGTTGAAATGTTTGTGATGATGCAATTTACCCGCGGCTAGAACGGAAAGCCCCATGGTCCTTTACTGTAGCTTTGCATTGGACTTTGAACCAATCTGTGTAGGATAGGTGGGAGGCTTTTTTGAAGCGGGGACGCCAGTCTTCGTGGGCCAACCTTGAAATACCACCCTGGTTTGTTTGAGGTTCTAACCTTGGTCCGTTTCGGGATCGGGGACAGTGCATGGTAGGCAGTTTGACTGGGGCGGTCTCCTCCTAAAGTGTAACGGAGGAGATCGGGTACGCTAGATACGGTCGGACATCGTGTTGATAGTGCAATGGCATAAGCGTGCTTAACTGCGAGACTGACAAGTCGAGCAGGTACGAAAGTGGGGCATAGTGATCCGGTGGTTCTGTATGGAAGGGCCATCGTTCAAAGGATAAAAGGTACTCTGGGGATAACAGGCTGATTCCTCCCAAGAGTTCATATCGACGGGGGAGTTTGGCACCTCGATGTCGGCTCATCACATCCTGGGGCTGTAGCCGGTCCCGAGGGTATGGCTGTTCGCCATTTAAAGTGGTACGTGTGCTGGGTTTAAAACGTCGTGAGCGTGTCTGGTCCCCTATCTGCCGTGGGCGTTGGAAATTTGAAGGGGGCTGCTCCTAGTACGAGAGGACCGGAGTGGGACAGACCTCTGGTGTACCGGTTGTCACGCCAGTGGCATTGCCGGGTAGCTAAGTCTGGAAGAGATAACCGCTGAAAGCATCCTAAGCGGGGGGGTTCGTTTGGGGTGAGATTTCCCAGAGCCTTGAGCTCTTTGAAGGGTCGTTTGAGACCAGGAACGTCGATAGGCTGGGTGTTGAAGTGCAGTAATGCATTAAGCTAACCAGTACTAATTGCCCGTACGGCTTGGCGCTTATAACCTTAGCAGGTTGTAGAATAAGAACTACGTGTCGCCTGAGTGTTGATCATCATTGTTCATTACCCCTGATCTTTACTTTGAATAAACGGTTAAATCGTTTATAATGCTTCTTCCAGATTCGAGTGCCGCTGTCCAATTGGAAGCGAACACTGTACAAGTCAATGCCTGATGACCATAGCAAGTTGGTACCACCCCTTCCCATCCCGAACAGGACCGTGAAACAACTCTGCGCCGATGATAGTGCTGCAACCAGTGTGGAAGGGTTATCGTCAGGCTAGTTATATAGTAGTGTAAAAAA